>CAMCJW010000060.1 GCA_945875195.1 Chitinophaga pinensis
TACCAAGTTTGATTAATGGAATTTACTTATTGGTATAAACCAAACCTATTGAATCTATTCCTTTAAAAAAACTACTCATTTTAATTAAACCTAACATTATTTCTCTGAAATTATATTCATTCTCTGATGGAGTAAACGATTTATTTAAGAGCAAATGAGCCAAATTCATCGTATTTTCAGTTTTGACCCAAATTACTATTCCTAATAAAATTGAATCACCTTGCTTGGAATGTACAAATAAGGTTTGATGTGAATCGGAATTTCCAACCAAACGGAAAGTTAACCCAGATTCATGATTGATTAGTTCAGGTTTCCCAAATTTAATGATTGATTGTAAAATTCTTTTTTTATATGTTTTTTGATCGGGATGAAAAAAGAATAAGTTCTGAATTTCCTCTTCAAAAGAGTCATTCATGTATTGGGTAAAATGAACTTTGCTACTTACCATCACCAAATTATTTCTTCCCCTAAACACATTGAACCATGACCCGGACAAACTATTGTATCTGATTTTATTAAAGATTTTATTCTTTGCAAGCTAAGTAAATTTTGTTGTTTGTCTCCGCTCTTCAACTTCGTTACTACAGGAATTTCAGGAATAAAAGAATCCCCTGTAAACAAATAATTTCCAACTTGAAAACTCATACTTCCTGCATTGTGGCCGGGCGTATAAATACACCTTAAATCAAAGTTTTTTCCAATTGAAATCAAATCATTATCCTTTATTTTTTCAACCTGTTTGCCATTAAAAACTATTGGATTTTCATGGTAAAAAGATAAATTGAGTTTTTCGGAGTAAAGCCCCTCAATTGCGTATTCACTTGCAAAAATCTTACAATTATTATTTGCATGGTACAAATCATTGATCCCATGAATGTGATCATAATGAGAATGGGTAATGAATACTCCCTTAACTCTTTCAAAACTAGCAACTGACTTAAGCGCAGGTTCCCCATTTCCAATATCCACAAACCAAACATCGTTATCTATAGTTATTTTATAGATATTTGATGTATAAATTTCAGTTGAAATTTGCGCTACAATCAATCTAAAAATGCCAAAATATCACCTACAGTAACAAATGCCCTAATTTGCTCTCCACTCAATTTTTTATTGAAATTTTCATCACATAAAACTATCAGAGATAACTTTGCCATAGAGTCATATTCAGCCACAGATAATAATTCTGTTTCAGGATTTAAAGAACCACTTTCAATGTCAAGGGTTTCTTCAATTAATGCAATTTTTTCTTCGTTTGTCATAATTTTTTAACTTAAATAGCCGCCATCAGCTGGAATAGAACTTCCTGTTATAAAACAAGATTCTTTACCCAACAAAAATAATAATATATCTGTAATATTTTGAGTTGAACCCAAACCTAAATATTGTCTTTCTAAAATTACATCATCCGCACTTGCTTTTGTTTCCATTAAATCCGAATAAGCCTCGGTATTCACCTGCCCGCAAACCAATGAATTTACCCTTACTTCTTTTTTAAACAATTCCTTTGACATACATCTTACGGCTGCCTCTGTAGCTGCCTTTGAAGCAGCATAAGCTGTAACCCCCGGACCACCAGAATGGGCCGCGATTGATGAAATTGTGATGATACTCAACCCAGGGTTGAACCCATTTTTTCTACAAACTAGGCGACACATTTCTATAAATGAAGCCACATTTGCATGTAAAATATTCATCACATGAGCTGGTTTCAACAAATTAAGAGGTCGTCTTGAGCGTAAACCTACACAATTAACAAAACCATCCAATTTAATATCCTGATTGATTTGAGATTGCCATGCTTCCTCTAAAGAAAGTGGGTCAGAAAAATCTGCTCTGAATATTAAATGACCTTTATTGGCAAAACTTTCAGTTAGTTTATTAATTCCATCCTCCGAAGATGCGTGTAAAATGAGTTTGGCGCCTAAATTATCAAGGTTTTCGGCAAGAGTAAATCCAATTCCTTTGCTTGCACCGGTAATCAATATGTATTTGTTTTCAAATTTCCCCATTTAAACTAAGATATAGTATATGCGCCATCTAACAACACATTAGTTCCACTAATAAACCTACTTTCATCAGACAATAAAAAACACACCAATTTTGCTAAATCAGCAGTGCCAATTGTACCAAGGAGTTGTCTTGCATGATCGTCCTGAGCACTTAAAGCAATATTATCTTGAATAAAATCGTGCTTTAAATCTGCTTCTACCCATCCTTTGCGAATTGAATTAACTCTAATTTTCCTTTCGGCCAATTCAGCTGCCATTCCTCTAATAGCAGCATCTAAAGCAGCTTTTGAGGCTGAATAAGCTATCTTAGATTTCAATCCTTTGATGCTACTAACAGAAGAAATAGCAACAATACTCCCTCCAATTTCAAGTCTTGTTTTTTTACTTAATAACCTTGCAAACTCCAGAAAAGCATATAGGTTGGCATTCATCATTTCGCTTACAAAAGTTGTAGATGTTAATGCCAAAGGCCTCACTCCTCCAATGCCTGCTGAATAAACAAATCCATTTATTTTTTTTCCAGGTAAAAGAATGTTTTTTAGCTCTGATTCTATTAAATGGGTTTGATAAAAATCAAAAGAATAAAAAGAAAAACGATTACTCTTCATTTTAATGAATGAATCTGGTAATTGGTCCTTTCTATCAATCAAAATTACTTCATGATTCAATTGTACTAATTGTTCAACGATACAATAACCAGTATCTCCCCCATCATTGATTATACAATACATCATTCTATGCTTTCAATCTCTCTACCAATGCTAAAATAGCGTCTACAGAATTAAAATTCTCTGGTTTTAATTCTGTTATGCGAATGCTAATATCAAATTCATCATTCAAATCTGAAATAATACTAACAATATCAAAAGAATCTAATATACCACCGTCTATTAGAGACTGCTCAATACCAAAATCAACGTCAGGTCGTATTTGACCAACTATTTCTAAAATTTTATCTTTCATTTCTATTAAATTTTACAATTTTAACATAGATACCGTGGATTTACCAGTGTGTTTGAACCCAAATTTTTTATACAAATTCACTGCTGGCAAATTATTGTCAATTACCCATAATTGATATCTTGTATCCTCCGTTTGTTTGTTATGCTCAATATAAGTTGCAACTAATGAATTGGCAATACCTTTTCCTCTATATTTACTGTCAATTGCAATATGTCCAAGCCAACAAATACTATTTATCCATTCAAACTGCAAAGCACCACAAAATTCATTTTCAAAATAAGCACACAAAATATTGCTATTTTTTACAAACGCGTCAATTTCCTCAAATGATTTTAAATCGCCCGTATACCTGTCTAAATCATTCTCAAATAGATTTGTTGTAAGCCTTGATTCAAATTCATTGTCCGCAATTTTAATAACCAAACTACTGTTAATATTTTCAACAACACTTTTTTGTTGGTAGGTTAAAGCAAAATTCATTCTGGTTAAATGTTCTGCAAACCCATTTCTACACCAAAATTCTTTAATTGTTGCTGGTTGATCTCCTTTAAACACAATCTCCATCATAAGAGGCTTATCAGCATTTACAATAAATGGCTCCTCTAAATTATTGATATGGTAATAAACCTTAAAAGAAATATTCTTGTCTACTAATAAAATTAAATTATCGTTTCCAATTATGGCATATAGATTTTTGCTAAGTATTAAGCTCTCTAATTGATTAACCAATAAATAGTTATTCGTGAAGCACTTTTTTCTGCTAAAATCTGATATTAATTGATTGACCACCTCTAAATTATCAATCAATTGTGGGGCATTTATTTCCATTAACTTATTTCATTAGTATGGTACCAAGACTTTATTAGTGTTCTATCAATTTTGCCGTTTAAGTTAAAGGGCATTTCTTGAAGTTTAATCAAAATATTTGGCAACATAAATTTTGATATTCTATCTTTTAATTCAGATAAGATATATTTATTGTCTGCATTCTGACCTTGGTAAACCAATACAATTTTCTGCTTATCGTGGTCGTAAAAACAAATACTTGCTTCCACCTTATCTTGTGAATTTACCAAAATTTCAATTTCACCCAGTTCAACACGCTGTCCCATGTGTTTCACCTGATTGTCTTTTCGCGACAAAAACATGATTTCACCCAAAGAATTGTACTGCGCTAAATCACCCGTTCTATAAATGATTTCTGGATAATGCGGGTTCAATGGGTTCTGACAAAATGCTTGTGAGGTTTTTTCTTCATTATTGTAATAACCCAAAGCCAAACAACAACCTCTCACACACAACTCTCCTTTTTCATCTCCAACAACTAACTCATTTTGTTCATTCAGCAAAAGAATTTCAGCGTTTTTAAATGGAATACCAATTGGCAAAACTTCATCATCAGCAAATGCTTTTTCAATTATATAATAGGTACAAACTGAAGTGATTTCAGTTGGCCCATACAAATTAACAAAACGAGTTTGAGGCAGAGTTCTTCTCCAATAATTTAAAACTTTATTGTGCATTACTTCACCAGAGAACATAACTTGTTTTAAGGATTGAGGTTTTTTATCTGCGAAAGCATTTGCATTAGCCAACAAGGCAATTGCTGCTGCCGACCACATGATGGTATTGATTTGTTTTTCATTCATAAAATCAATCAATTGACCCATCATCATAAAATACGATTTAGGAATAACATACATAGTAGCACCACAACTCAAAGCACTATAAATATCTTTGATTGATGCATCGAAATAAAATGGATTTTGGTTGCCAAAAACATCATTTTCATGGTATCCAAAAGTATTTACCAAATTATCTGTCATATCAACTACAGATTGATGACAGGTAATCACACCTTTTGGGATACCTGTAGAACCAGATGTGAAAGTAGCGTACAAAGGGTCTCTATCAATAATTTTTCTTTTTATTTGGTTCAATACCAATAAATCAACTGGCAAATTTTTGATTTCTTCATAAATATAAGTAGGCAAATTGGGAGCTACACTTTGTGCAAAAGCCAAATCCTGCTGTAAAACTACGGTTGCTACTGGATTTAAGGTTTCTAAAATTAATTCAATGCGCTTTTTGGGCATTTGAATATCTATGGGAACATAAAAATTACCGCTATATGCTACTCCCATAAATAAAACTAAACTCTCAATATTTCTATCTACATAAACAACTATAGGATTTCGAAGAATTCCATTAAGATTTTTGTTTAATGTATAACCTATACTTCTTGATTCATTTAATAAATCAGTATAAGAAATTCCTTTAGTATCATTTGCAAACGCTAATTTATTAGGAACGCGTTGTGCTGAGTTTTCTAAATAATCTAAAATATTGTATTGCATTTTTATAATTCTTTGGCCGATTGAATAATACCCTCTTCAAAAATGCTATCATCTTCTTCAATAGGGAAAATATCAGCGATATTTAATTTAACAGAAAAAGCACCCCAAGATAAACCAACACCAAAACCACAAACTAAAGTGTTTATTTGCCCAGATTCCTCATGTCCGAATCTATCGCACAAGGTTAGCGCTGCAGAAGCCCCTGAAGTGTTTCCAAATCTGTTTAAAGTTAAAGGCATTTTTTCAGCAGGCAGCTTTAGCTTTCTTGCAATCTGTTGAAGAATTAATCCATTTGCCTGATGAAAAGCAAAGCAATCATAATCCTCAACAGTAGTATTTGTTAAAGTCCAGAAATCTTTAATGAGCTTAGGAACATCTGATATGGTAAAGGTAAAAACAGAAGTTCCTTGCATCACAGAATGATGAAGGGTTCTTTCTACCCCATCCTGGTATATTTCTGGTTCATGGCTAGCATTTAAATTGCGATAACCTCCTCCAGGAACAATTAAGTACCTATACCCACTTCCATCCGACCTTAAAATAGATTGAATTGGAGGGGCATTTTCATCCTTTTCCAATAAAATTGCCACACTACATTCACCTATTAGCATCAGAGACGCTTTGTCTTTGGGGTAAGTAGTTTTACCTGCTGTATCGCCTAAAATTAAAATTGCTTTATTGATGTCTGAATTTTGCATCATAGATGCCAAAGTTTGAACTCCATAAACAAAGGAAGAACATCCCAGGTTTATATCAAACACTGCACATTCAATAGATAAACCTAATCTTTTGTGAACAATGGAGGAGGAACCAGGTCTTCTGTAATCAGCACTTGTTGTCCCAAAAACCAAAGCACCAATTTCCGACTTTTCAATGCCTTTTTTATTCAACAATAATTCAGCAGCAGTATATCCCATATCGGAAGCTGTTTGAAATTCAGAAGTTCGACGGGTTTCTGTAATGCCTGTCATTTGCATAAACTTACTTACCTCTTCATCTCCAAAAAGAGATTTATAAGATTCTGTTTTGATGACCTGTTTAGGAACCACCGTTTGAATACCACTGATGCGAATATTCGTAAAATTAAATTTAGGCATATGAATTATATATCAAATTTCTTGGCTGGATTTCCAGCGTATAAAAAACCATCTTTTGTATTGCGCATTAGATAAGAACCTGCGCTAATTCGGGTATTATTTCCAACAATCAAATTTTGTAAGATAACTGAACCTATTCCAAATAAATTTAAATCTCCAATTTTTGTACCGCCAGAAATTCTACTGAGCGGCATAAAAACATTGTATGAACCAACTGTAACATCATGAGCTAATGAAGAAATACTGTTCATTTGATTAAAATCTCCAAGCCTAACATCACAAGAAAATGAACAAGCTCTAACTATCACATTCCCTTTTCCCATTATTAATGATTTCTCATCAGCAACAAATACATCTGGGTGAATGATGTTAGGGAATTGTATGAGTGGATTATTTATTTTGTCAACAATTAATTTCAAAATTCGTGGGACACCAATTGCGAAAACGATTGAAACTTCTTCTTGGAGATTGTTCAAGTAATCAATGCCACCCAGAATTTCTCCAAAGTGAGAAACTTTAGTTCCCAATTCCAAGCCATCGTCAATAAAACCTATCAAATCCCAAGTTGGTTTTTTCTCATTTATCTTGTTTAAAATACAAGCAACTTCTTTTCCAAAACCACCTGCTCCGTAAATTGCAATTTTATCCATTAATTTTTTCCATTAAATGGTTGAAATGATGCTGGTTCCTCTGAGGTAATGTCTTTTCTGGCAATTACTTTCATAAGAGTTAACCATAAAATTTCAAGGTCTAATAATAAAGTTGTGTTTTCAACATACCACACATCTAATTCAAATTTTTTTGTCCAAGAAATATTGTTTCTACCATTGACTTGAGCCCAACCTGTAATTCCTGGGCGAACATCATGCCTTCTAAATTGTTCAATGGAATATAGTGGTATATACTTTTCTAATAAAGGTCTAGGCCCTATAAGCGACATATCGCCCTTTAATACATTTAACAATTGAGGCAATTCATCTAAAGATGTTGAGCGAACAAACCTACCTATTGGCGTCATTCGCTTTTCATCTGGCAATAGTTTTCCGTCACTATCGCGCTCATCAGTCATGGTTTTGAATTTAACTATTTTGAAAAGTTCTGCATTTCTACCAACTCTTACTTGAGTAAAAAAAGCCCCTGCACCTTTATTAAAGAGCAATAATAATAGGGCAAGAATTATTAATGGTATTAAAATTATTACCAAAGCCAATGCTGAAATTAATGCATCAATTAATCTTTTAAAAAAATTTCTATACATTATTAATTACACTCATGATGTTACGATATGGAATTTCAACAGAATAATTTTGCTTTAAAAATTGATATCCATTTTCTCCCATCTGCTTTCGTTTTTCAATATCATTATGCAAGAAATTGAGATTGACTAAAAAATCTTCAACATTTCCTGCAAGGCTAAACTTACCAAAGTCATTTTCTTGAGCAATAATTCCTGCGTCAGAAACATTATCAGCAGCTATTAAAATAGGTAATTTAGCTTCCATATAGGCCAGCATTCGAGAGGGAAAATTGGGAATGGTAAACCTTTTATCCAAAAAAATCATACCAACATCACAAGCTAATTCTAATTGATCGAATTCTACCCTTGAAAGCATAGGTATATAAAGTATGTTTTGGGGCTTTTTTAAATTTACCCAATTTTCTATTTTCTTAGATTGGTTTCCACTTCCAACTATTAAAAAAAATATATCCTCTCTTTCAATTGAGTTATCAAGCACTTCAATTAAAAAATCTATTCCTTGAGCTATCCCCAAATTTCCACCATACAAAAATATTGTTTTATCCGAAGGTATATTGTACTTCTTTAGGATCTCAATTCTTGAACTATTTTGATTAAACCTTTCAATTATTTCAATAGCATTTGGGCATAATCCAACTTTATTGAGATTTACATCCTCATTTTTTTGAATAACATAATCTATATTAGCCTGTGACATACAGCCAATAAAATCTGAAATTTGATACAATTGTTTTTCTTTCAGGTTAAAATATTTGTAGGTTAAACTATCCTTGCTCATCAATCCAAGGTCAACAGCATTCTGAGGAAAAATGTCTTTTAACATCAGATATGTTTTGGCTTTAAACTTTTTTTTAAGATAGTCAATTAAATTATTAAACGTTATTGGAGGTGTAGTGTATAGTATTAAATCAAATGTATATTTTTTATAATACTTATTAATTGCCCATTTAAATTGGTTCTCAATAAGAATAGTTGCAATACCTTTTTCTATAAAGTTTGATTTGGTGATATTTAAAGTTTTTACCCCAAGAATGTGAACGTTTTCATATTCTTTTAGTGTGGTAGATTTTTTAGTCCTTCTTTCAAAAGGGCAAACAATAAAAACTTCATGACCTTGATTAGCCATATACCTCAACAAATCTGGATAAATTCCACGATTATTTAAATCACTTATGGCTGTTGAAATGGAGAGAAAAAGGATGTTCATTGTATTATAGGGATAAACCCAAAGCTCTTTTCACCATATTATCTTTAATTGTAGGTTCAGGATAATTAATTAACACAGCTCTATAAACGCCTTTAAATACAAATAAACTTCCTGCTGATGCTCCAATAATGCCAAATTCTTTAACTAGGTTTTCTATGTGATCCAAATTACCTGCACCACCTAAAATAGTGAGCGGTGTGCTTACTCTAGAACGAATTTTTTTTACCAATTCTAAATCATACCCTTTCATGGTTCCATCCATATCAATGGAATTAATTACTATTTCACCTGCCCCGAGTTTAATGGCCTCCTCTGCAAAATCAAAAGGATTAATCTTAGTTGATTTTGTTGCATTGTTGGTTAACAATTCATAGCCACCAAATAGTTTTTTCTTCACATCTAAAACAACTACAACACTCTGGTTGCCTACACGCTCAGCAATCTTTGTAATAATTTTAGGATTGTGAATTGCTTCTGAACTAAGCGCTATTTTTTCTACACCCAATGAAAATATAGTTTGGGCTTGTTCAACAGTTTTAATACCGCCACCATAGCAAAGTGGCATTCTACATTCAGAAGCCCAATATTCAATACTTTTGTAGTCTGGTTCTTTATTTAAACGGCTAGCATCAATATCTAAAATCGTAAGTTCATCGGCTTCTTTTTCATTGAAAATTCGTACTGCATTTATTGGATCACCAACATATTTGGGATCTTTAAAATTAACAGTTTTAACTAAGCCTTTATTGCTAACAAGCAAACATGGAATTATTCTAGGTCTTAACATTTACTTTTAAATTTCTTTTGCAAAATTTTCTAATAACTTAACTCCAAAATGATGGCTTTTCTCTGGATGAAATTGAACACCATATACATTATTATGATTTACTGCACAAACAAAATCGCCAGCATAATCAGATTTAGCCAAAATTTGCTCAGTATTATCTGAATCAATATAATATGAATGTAGAAAATAGAATCTTGCTTCCTGTTCCAAACCTTTAAATAAGGGGCTATTTTTAACGGGATGAACATCGTTCCAACCCATGTGGGGCAAATGTACTTTACTATTTAATTTTGATTCATCAAATCTTTTAACAGTTGCATCAACCCAACCTAAACCAGCTAATTTTCCCTCTTCGCTAGATTTGGCCATCAATTGAACCCCAACACAAATACCAATTACCGGGATTTTATTAATCAAAACCAATTCGTTAATTTTATCAAACATACCAGAATCCATTAACTTTTGCATGGCATAATCAAAAGCACCTACTCCAGGTAATACTAATTTTTCAGCTCCTTCTAAATCAGAAATGGTTGTGGCTATTTTTGTTGGAATTGATAATTTATGAAATACATTTTGTATTGCTTTTATATTCCCACAACCGTAATTAATAATTGTTATCATCTTAATAATCTTCTTTCTAAGCCTAGTTTTTGCATGGATTGATTTGCAAAACTAATTAGTGGCCAATTATTAGTATAATCCAAATAAGTTTTGTTCTCTCCTTCAAATATCTTTTGAAACTCCTCTTTGGTCCAATCTAATTTATTGGCTACATATTCAAATTCCTGCATCAAAGTAACATCATCTAATTCTGGTCTTGATATTCTTTGAATTGCTGCATCTCTTGTCATTTGACCTGTTAAAACCAAACTCGAGAAATGGGCTCTACGTTTTTCAAAACCAAACTTACGGGGTAACCAATAATCTTCATAAAATCTTGTAAACCTAGATTCATGGTGTTTGTGCTTAAACCTCTCCCATCCAAATTTAGATTCTAATAAATTCTCGGCTTCATTCTTTAAAAAGGAGAAATTATTAAGTGGCTTTATAACCTTCATGCCTAAAATATGTTGGTATAAAAGTTTGTATTCAAAAACATCCAAAATTGGGTATGTTTTTAAAGGTACTTTACCGAATTTTTTATGCAAACCCATCGTAAATTTTTTATCTATACCAAGATAAGCACCCCATTGATAAGGTTCACGACAACATTCAGTTGAATAATTTGAACCAGTAAGTACATATTTTACTTTGTTCTTTCTAGCAAATTTGTACATCGCAGAAAAAAATGCAATATCTTGAGGTCCATCAATATTAGGCACCTGAGCCTGAAAATAAGACCTTTGCAAGTCTTTCATTTCTTCCCAATTTACAACTTCGGTGAACAAATCAAGATTAAGGCCATTCAGAAGCTTTTCAATATTGCTCACTGCCTGATTTGAATTCCATCCTGCATCCACGTGAAAAACCAAAGGACGCAAGCCAAGGATTTCTTTAGCTAAATAAGTGGCATAAGAACTGTCTAAACCACCACTAACTCCTATTATACAATCGAAATCTTTATTTCGGTTCTCCTTTTTAATTTTATCTGCTAACTGAAACATTTCTTGTTGACCTGCATCATCAGTATGCCAATTAGGTACAATATTGTTAACATAATTATGGTAATAATCGCTTATTCCGTTTTCATCAAAAACAATATTGGGATCTGTAGTATCCATGATTGTTTTTGTGCAAATTTGGTATGGTCTCATTTTCTATTTTGATTTTAATAATTCGTTGTAAAGCTCTATATAATTTAAATAATTTTTATTCATGTCATACATTTCATTTGCCCTTTCTAAGCAATTTTTGGAATAAAACTCTTTCCCATTATCTGAAATTTGTTTAATTGCCTCAACAACAGCTTGTAGATTTCCTGTTTCAACCTTGATGCCCGTTTTATCTGTTACTATCTCGTTTAAGGCTGTATTGTTATATACAATTGAAGGTGTGCCACATGCCATTGCTTCAATTGGTGTTAAACCAAATGATTCTTGATATGAAAGACAAAGAAGTATATCAGCAGCCGAATAAAGTTCTGCGAGTTCAAGTTGACTTTCAGTTCTTTTGATGCATTTTATTTTAGACGAAATATTTTTCGATATTGATTCATTAATTCCTACTAAAATTAGTTGGTAATCGGAAGGAAGCATTTCGGATAATAATATATAATCATCTAATCCTTTCGACTTAATCCATGTAGTGCCCGATGCAATTAAAAACTTCTTATTTTTATCTAAACCATATTTTGAAATAACATGTAACGCATTTTCTTTCGGATTAAATAAATTTAAGTCAATACAATTAGCTATGGAGGTTATTTTATTTTTGGATAGAAAAGAAGAT
>CAMCJW010000061.1 GCA_945875195.1 Chitinophaga pinensis
TGTTATTATTCACCTGTTTAATTTTAGGCGATACAAGAAAATTATTTTCAGTGATATTCGTTTTTTAAAACAACTTACCGAGCAAAATAAAAAACAGCAAACAGTTAAAAATTGGCTTATCTTATTAGCCAGGATATTATTTATTACTTGCCTTGTTTTGGCATTTGCCCAACCTTTTGTCCCAAACAAAGAAACTACTTTTAAAGGTGGTAAATATTGGGTAAGCATTTATGTAGACAATAGTTTTTCAATGGAGGCCATGGGCAAGGAGGGGAGCCTTTTGGATCAGGCAAAGAAAAAGGCAGAAAAAATTGCTCAATCCTATAAGGCAACAGATCAATTTCAATTGTTAACCAATGATTTTGAAGGCAAGCACCAACGTTTGGTTAACCAACAAGATTTTCTTCAAATGTTAGAGGAGGTTACTGTTTCATCTGCACATCGCAATATCAATCAAATTAAGGCCAGGCAAAATGCATTGAATGAGCAGGCTGGTTTTGGTTCAGGACGATATTATTGGATCAGCGATTTTCAAAAAAACATGGATGCTGCCAAATGGGTAAATGATTCATTGAGTAATACCTTTTTAGTCCCTATTCTGGGTAATCAATCCCAAAATGTATGGATAGATTCTGCTTGGTTTCCTGATCCATTGTTGAAACTTGGCGGACAAAATAAAATCAAATTCCTTATTCGAAATAGCAGTGAAACAAATTTCGAAAGTCAGGCAGTAGTGCTTAAAATAGATGGCATTCAAAAGGCAATTCAAAACATTAGTTGCCCTGCAGGCGAAAAAATTGAGGCAGAGATTAACTTTACCTTAAATGATTATAATTGGCATGAGCTCCATTTGGGCATCACAGATTTTCCAATTGTATTTGATGATCATTATTATTTAGCGGCTAAGGCTAAAGCGTTTGTAAATGTATTGCTTGTAAATGATGCCACTAATGAAGAAAATATCAATAAGGTATATTCGCTTGATCCATTTTACCATTTAAATGAGGTAAACATAAGGCAACTAAATTTTGCTCAATTCAGCAGCCAATCTTTAATTATCTTAAACCAACCAGTTTCTTTGGGTTCAGGCTTGAACCAAGAATTAATAAAATTTATAAAAGGTGGTGGAACCTTGTTTTTTATACCATCTAACTCGCCAAGCGATTTATTTAGCATTCAGAGTTTTTTGGTTCAAACCGGCATAAACCTTGGCGGCTTGCAGAAACAAGCATTGACAGTTAACAGCATAGAAACCAAAGATCCCATTTTTGATAAGGTGTTTTCAAAAGTACCCGAATTGGCTAATTTACCTCAATGTACCCAATATTGGCAGCTAAGTGGCGCTAATTCAAGTTATAGAAAAATCATGAGTTTGGGCAATGATTTTCCGTTTTTGGTGAGGTGCAAATTGGGACTAGGGAATTGTTATGTTTTGGCAAGCTCCATCAATAAAAGTAGCACCAACTTTACTCAAAATCCGCTTTTTGTGCCTTTTATGCTGAACCTACCTTTACAAACCAAATTAAATTTACCTGCAAGCTATACCCTCACAGATCAAAGCAGTTTTAGTTTTGAAGCCAAAGACATACAAAAAGTTTTGTCGTTACAAATGGATAAGCAAGCGTTTTTAGTGGAAGTTCAAATAAAAGAAGGGAATGGTTTTGGTAAATTAAATGGGCAATTAAAAAAAGCAGGCGTTTATACCTTGCAAAATGGAGCAGATGTTTGGTCAAAATTGGCCTTTAATTATCCCAGAGATGAATCTGAACCTGGATTTATGGATGCACAAGAATTGGCAAAAAGAATTGATGCAAGTGCCTTAGATAAAGACATTTCATTGCTAAAAAGTAAAATAGACCAAGAAATGAATGGTACCCAATATTGGATTTATGCTTTGTGTTTTGCATTGGTTTTCCTTTTAATGGAAGTAGGCCTAATCATTTGGTGGAAGTAATTCAATAACTATGAATTATTGAGAAAAAGTGCAATGATTAAAAAAAAATAGTACATTTGCTTTATATCAAATTAGAGAGCAATTCTTTCTCGGATGAAGTTATTAATAAGCAACGCCCAAGTTTGTGATATTCAGTCGCCATTTCATGGCAAAATTTGTGATATTTTAGTCAGTGGAGGAGTAATTGAACAGATTACTGTTTCAGCAAAAAAAGCAATTGATTTAGAGACAAAGGGCTTAAAACAGCTCAATGCAAAAGGACTTTTATTGTTTCCAGGTTTGTTTGATATGCGAGCAGATTTCTGTGATCCAGGCAATGAACACAAAGAAACCTTACAATCTGGCGCCAAGCTCGCCTTAGCAGGAGGCTTCACAGATGTGGCAGTATTGCCTTCAACCATCCCCGCACGCGATTCTAAAATTGGCATTGATTACGTGGTAAAACAAAGTAACAATTTACCCATCAACTTATATCCTTATGGCTGTTTGAGCCAAAACAGAGATGGTGAAGAAATGGCGGAGTTGTACGATATGAAATTGGCTGGAGCTATTGGTTTTACTGATGGTAATAGACCCATTGCCAATTCGGGGTTATTACTTAGAACACTGTTATACAATAAAATTTTTAACGGCTTGGCCCTGGTAATGGCAGATGATGCCAATATTAGTGCAGGTGGCATCATGCATGAAGGCGAAACAAGCATGGTTCTTGGATTGAAAGGAATTCCTTCTTTATCTGAAGAAATAATGATTCAAAGAGATATTGAGCTAGTTAAATACAGCGAGGGGCGTTTGCATTTTTCTGCCATTACCACCAAAGGTTCTGTTGATATCATTAGGAAGGCTAAAAAGCAAGGATTAAAAGTTACTGCCGATGTTGCCTTTGCTAACCTTTGTTTCGCCGATACTAATTTATTGGATTATGATGCCAATTTTAAGTTGGTACCACCCTTGAGGTCTAAAGCAGATCAAAAAGCTTTATGGGATGGCGTTCAAGATGGAACCATCGATGCAATTGTGAGCAATCACTTGCCTCAAAATAAAGAAAACAAAGAAGTAGAGTTTGAGTATGCACAACCTGGTATGATTTCATTGCAAGTATTGCTTCCAATTTTGTTGGCCAATAAACCTGCTTCAGTAGAATTATCAAGTGTAATTACGGCACTTAGTGCAGGACCAAGAAACTTATTAGAATTGCCCAAGATTATAATTGAAAAAGGCGCGGTGGCTAGTTTAACTTTGTTTAACAGCAACAAGTCTTGGGTATTTAACAATAATTTATCTAAATCAGAAAATACACCATTTATTCAACAAAAAATTCAAGGAGCAATTGCCCATGTGGTATGTAAAAATGCTCTATATAACAATTAATTATGTCGCAACTCATTCCCTCTCAAATAGCCGTAGAACAAAGTTTACATGCCATACTTGTAAACTTTAATGGCAAGCAAGATATCACCGTTTTATTCAATGAATTAAGTGGTATTATTTTTAATGAAGAAACAGAATTCATTGATAGAAGCACACAATTGGATAGCTGGATAGAGCAGCATCCTGACCAAGCAGATTTGGCCGATATTTTTTTCGATTTATTGATGGTACAGTTTCTATCAGCCGAGCTCCACGATGAAGAATATTTTGATTCTCCAGAATGGAATGAAATTGAAAATAAAACCCTCGATAAAGGTTCAGAAATGTTGAACTTGTTTCTTTATTTGAGTGAAGCCAAAGAAACTGAAGTAGAGATAACCATGGAAGATTTCTTAAACGAATTTTTGTTGGTAGGAGAGGATGAGTTTCAAGATGAATACCGCATTTATGAAAGCCTTATTGTAAATGAAGATTTGCTTGATGCTGATTTAGCAGGAATCAGGGCCATTCAAAAATCAGTGAAGGAAGAAACTGGTTTGCAAGCTTATTTTGTTTCCTTGGTATTGTTCTTTCAGTTTATTGAAGATGGAATTGAATTAGCAGAAGTAGCGGAAGTTTTATCACCATTCGAATCTGCAATTCTGCATGGCATGATAGCGTTTAATGAAAACTAGCGATTAAAAAATATATATGGAACCACAAGTTACAGCCAACAAATGGCAAATTATTATTAAATTTAGCCTTATTTATGCTTTAATTACAATTGCTTTAAACCTTATTTTATACATACTTGATTTGCAGAATAAGATGAGTGTGTTTAGCTCAATAGCTTTAATTGTTATTACTTTAGGCTCTGTTTACTTCGGTATTTTATCTAGTAGAGACAATGTGATGAATGGGTTTATAACATATGGCCAAGGTGTAAGTACTGGCATGCTCATCAGTTTAGTTGCGGCTTTAATAGTTTCAGTTTATTCCTTTGTTTTTGCAACTTTTATCGATCCAGATTTTATGCAAAATATCATCAATCAAGCCAAGCGTGATATGATTGAAAAAGGTGAGAGCGAAGAAGCAATTGAAATGGCAATAGGCATGATGAGTAAGATGAACAAGCCATGGATATTTGCCTTAATGGGACTTTTAGGTCAGTTATTCTATGGATTAATTGCCTCACTTATTATTTCAAATTTTACCAAACGAATCGACCCAGATGGTTCCTATAATTCTTTGAGCGAAAATTAATGAGTGAATCTAACATAGCAATTTCGGTAGTTATCCCTTTCCTCAACGAGGAAGAGTCTATTCCTGAGCTTTTGACTTGGATAGAGCGTGTAATGGATGAGAATAAATTCACCTATGAAATTTTACTCATAGACGATGGCAGTAACGATCATTCATGGAAAATTGTTGAACAAAATCGCCAAAGAAACTCAAGAATCAAGGCCATTAAGTTTAGAAGGAATTATGGTAAATCTGCCGCACTCAATGTTGGCTTCCATGCCGTATTGGGTGACGTAGTTATTACCATGGATGCAGACATGCAAGATAGTCCTGATGAAATTCCAGCACTATACCGCATGATAGTTGAAGAAGGTTATGACATTGTAAGTGGATGGAAAAAGAAACGTTTTGATCCAATTACCAAAACCATTCCAACCAAGTTTTTCAATGCAGTTACGCGTTCTATTTCTGGTATTCCTTTGCATGATTTTAACTGCGGACTAAAAGCATACCGCCAAGAGGTGGTTAAATCTATAGAGGTTTATAATGAAATGCACCGCTATATACCTGTTATTGCCAAATGGGCTGGGTTTAAAAAGATTGCCGAAAAGGAAGTACAGCACAGAGCTCGTAAATATGGGTCAACCAAATTTGGTGGCATCTCCCGTTTTATCAATGGTTTTCTTGATCTACTCACCATTTTCTTTGTCTCTAAATTTGGCAAAAGACCTATGCATTTTTTTGGTGTTTGGGGTACGCTCATGTTCATCTTTGGTTTCATGGGTGCCTTGTATATTGGCCTAGAAAAAATTTATCTCATCTATAATGGTGATACCGTTCCTCGCAATATCACCGATCAACCTTTGTTCTTTCTATGCTTGGTTGCCCTTATTGTAGGTTCACAATTATTCCTAGCTGGTTTCATCGGCGAAATGATTTCGAGAAATGCCACAGAGCGCAATGTATATGGCATTACCAAACGCTTAGGTGTTGATGAGTAAGAAAAAAGTACTGATTGTTGGTCCTGCTTTTCCACTCAGAGGTGGACTTGCCACTTATGATGAAAGGTTATGCAGAGAGTTTTTATCGCAAGGCCATTCTTGCGAAATTCTGAGTTTCTCCTTGCAATATCCCAAGATTTTGTTTCCAGGCAAAACGCAATTTTCGTCCGATCCAAAACCAAATGATTTAGTTATCCATAGTGCCATAAATTCTATCAATCCTTTCAATTGGATTAGGGTTGGCAATAATTTTGCGAAGGAAAAATACGACCTAGTTATTTTTAGGTATTGGATGAGTTTTATGGCACCTGCTTTTGGCACAATTGCCCGCTTGTTAAAAAAATCTGGAGCCAAAGTTATTGCCATTACTGATAATATTGTACCCCACGAAAAACGTTTTTTTGATACTGCCTTTACCAGCTATTTCCTCAATGCTTGCGATGGTTTCTTAAGTATGTCGAAAGAGGTGCAAGCACAGGCCCAAGCATTGCAACCTACTAAAAAGGTAGCATATGTGGCACATCCCATGTACGATATGTTTGGCCCGGCTATTGAGAAAAACAAAGCCAAAGAAATACTTGGGCTTGATCCTAATTTCCATTACCTCTTGTTTTTTGGGTTCATTAGAAAGTATAAAGGTTTGAACCTATTGCTGGAGAGTTTTGCCAAATTGGATAGGAAGCAATTAAAAGTAAAATTGATTGTTGCCGGTGAGTTTTATGAGCCTTCGGAACCATACCTAGAACAGATAACCCAATTGGGATTAACAGAGGATGTAGTTTTAAAAACAGATTTTATTCCCAACCCAGAGGTGGCCAATTATTTTTCGGCTGCAGATATGGTTGTGCAAACTTATTTGAGCGCAACACAGAGTGGGGTCACGCAAATTGCCTACTATTATAATAAACCCATGCTGGTAACAGATGTTGGTGGCTTAGCAGAATTGGTTCCAACAGGTAAAGTTGGTTATGTATGTTCGCAAGATTCATCGCAAATTGCCCATGCCATATCCGACTTCTACCAAAACCAACGCGAGGCAAATTTTGTGGCCGGTGTGGCCTCCGAAAAAGCCAAATTTACCTGGGAATATTTAACCCAAGAGCTATTTTCAATTTAATTAGTTGATATTCTGATTTTTAGGTTAAAATTTATTCATTTTTAGAATTTGAATTGACTGAATTTGACTTAATTCAGTCATTATGTTGACTGAATTTAACTTAATTTAGTCAGTATGTTGACTGAATTACATATATTTGCATAAATAATTAAGTTTATGCAGCAAATAGAAAGGAGTATTGCAAAGCACTTATTGTATAATTTAAAGCCCAATAAGGTACTATTATTGTTAGGACCAAGGCGAGTTGGTAAAACCAGTTTGGTAAAAACGCTGGTGGCAACTTTGGCGAATGAAAAAATTCTTCAATTAAATGGAGAAGACATAGCAACGAGCGCAGTTCTTAAGCAAAGAACGGTTGAGAATTACAAACGCTTGTTGGGTAATTATACCTTGCTGATTATTGATGAGGCACAGAAAATAGAAGATATTGGTCCTATTCTAAAGTTGATGGTGGATGAAATTCCAGGAATAAAAATATTGGTAACCGGTTCTTCCATATTCGATTTAAGTAACAAGCTGGGTGAGCCATTAACTGGAAGAAAGATCACCATACAATTGTTCCCTTTTGCGCAAATGGAGTATCAGTCTATTGAAAATTTGGTTCAAACCAAAGCAAATTTAGAGGAGAGGTTAATTTATGGAAGTTACCCAGAATTACTGCAATACAATAACCACCATGAAAAGGCTAATTATTTAAATGAGTTATTAAACGACTATTTACTCAAAGATATTTTAGCTATTGATGGGGTACGTAATGCCTCAAAAATGCTAGATTTATTGAAGTTGATAGCTTTTCAAGTTGGCAGTGAAGTTTCGCTTGATGAGTTAGGAAAGCAATTGGGTATGAGCAAAAATACCGCAGAAAAATATTTGGATTTATTGACCAAAGTATTTGTGATTTTTAGGCTACCAGGTTTTAGTAGAAATCTAAGAAGTGAGATAGTAAAAAGCAATAAATGGTACTTTTACGACAATGGCATTCGCAATGCCTTAATAGCAAATTTTTCGCCATTAAGCATGCGCAGTGATGCCGGAATTTTGTGGGAGAATTATTGCTTATACGAGCGCATCAAGCACCAAAAATACATGCACCTACAAGTAAACAATTATTTTTGGCGAACCTACCAACAGCAAGAAATTGATTGGATTGAAGACCGCGGTGGCAAATTATATGCCTACGAAATGAAGTGGAATGCCACCAAAAAAGTTAAGGTACCCAGCGCTTGGCTGCATGCCTATCCTGATGCGAGTTTTGAGGTAATAAACCAGGATAATTACCTAGATTGGATTTTGGATTAATTAATGTAGGACTCCCAAAACCACCTAATTTGCATTTTAAGTTGCATTTCCAAATTATTCTGCTACCTTTGCATCCCCTGAAAAGGGAAAATCTAAAGGAAAGGAGGTGCACATAATATGATCCATATCAGCGTAAAAGAAAATGAATCTTTGGACAGAGCTCTTAAGAAGTTCAAGAAGAAGTTTGAGAAAACAGGTGTAGTAAAGGAGCTTCGTGCCCGCCAAGCTTTCACCAAGCATTGCATTAACAAGCGTCACGAGAAAATCCGTGCTGCCTACAAATTGAAGATGCAACAACAAGACCAAGCATAAGACCTCGTAGTTTTATATAAAAGCAGCCTGATTATCAGGCTGCTTTTTTTTTGACACAAATATTTGAAAATCTTGCCAAAAATTGCTTACCTTGCTTTTACCAATTACTCCAGATGCTATTGCAAGAGGCCATTGATCATTTTTTGAATTTTGTGCAGTTTGAGAAGAAGCAATCAAAGCATTCTTCTTTGGCCTACCATAGCGACCTCCACCAATTTTCGGATTTTCTCGCCGTTACTTATAGCGTAAAAGACTTAGCTGGTTTTAACCATTTGCAAATTCGCTCCTGGATTGCCCATTTAATGAACCAAGGTGTTTTGCCTCGCAGCATTTCTAGGAAAATATCTACGCTCAAATCGTTCTATAAATTTTTGCTGAAACAGGAGTGGGTTCAAACCAACCCCATGCAAAAAATTGTATTGCCCAAAGCCTCCCGCAAATTGCCTGTTTTTGTTGAAGAAAAAGCAATGGTTAACCTGTTAGAGGTTGCCAGGTTTAATGATAGTTTTGAGGACAAACGCGATGAGCTCATACTGCACATGTATTACGGTACTGGCATGCGTCAATCTGAACTCATTGGGCTCAAGGCAAAAGATGTTGATTTGTTTAAAATGCAGGTTAAGGTGATGGGGAAAAGGAGCAAGGAACGCATCATTCCTATTACCCGCGAATTGGCGCAATTGGTAACAGTTTATATGGAAATGCGCCAAAAGAATGGCATTGACAACGAGGTGTTGTTTACCAACCAAACAGGCAAAGCACTCTATCCAAAATTGGTTTACAGGGTTGTTCACCAGCATTTATCTGAGGTTACCACCATCCAAAAAAGGAGTCCGCATGTACTGAGGCATACTTATGCCACACACATGCTCAACAACGGTGCCGATTTAAATGCCATCAAAGAGCTATTGGGTCATGCCAACCTTTCTGCTACCCAAGTGTATACCCACAACAGTATCGAAAGATTAAAACAAGTTTATAAAAATAAACATCCAAGGTCATAAACCCTGCCTTCCATTATTTGCCCGCAGGAATTGGTTTATCTGGCAGGTATGAACCAATCCTCAAAAATAATATAATAAAAAAGTATGAAGATCGAAATTCAATCCATTCACTTTAAAGCAGACAAGAAGCTGCTAGATTTTATTAAAAACAAGGTAGAGAAAACTCAAACCTTTTTCGACGGCGTGCAGCATGCAGATGTTTATTTGAAATTAGATAAGGACAAAGAGGGAGATAATAAGGTGGTAGAGATAAAAATGAATGTGGCCGGTAACGCAATATTTGCAAAGGAGCAAGACAGTACATTCGAAACCGCCACAGATTTGGTGCTAGATAAATTGGTAGCGCAAATCCGCAAACACAAAGAAAAACTCCAGGCTAAATCTGCGTAAAAAAATTGCCACCAGGGCTCCAAGGCACCAAGTTATTTTTTTTTAATTAATTGAGAAATTTTGCCACCAAGGCTTTGAGGCACCAAGTTTTTTTATTTATAAACGTTCGACCCCTTCGGGGTCGCATGTTTATAGGGAAATAAAATGCTATATATATGTGACCCTTTCAGGGTCAATAAAACTCCTAAAAAGGAAGAAAAAAAATAAAAATCTCTGTGCCTTGGAGCCTTGGTGGCAAAAAATTAATCAATAAAATACACAGGATACCGTAAGTGTTCTTTTTCGTAGTAAGGAGAGTTTTTATAGAGATAACCCAAAACCTCGAATTTGCTTTTGGCTTTTTCGGGGTTTTGTGTTTTCCAGGCCTCAAAGTTCTTGCGCAATTCTGGGTTATTTTCTAGCAACAACGCCGCATCTTCCTCAAATGCATAATCTGAGAAACCTTCCTTTTCATTGAGGATTGGGTCAAAGAAATTCCAAGCCATAAAGCCATCCCAAGTTTCTGGGTTGAGCACTTCTAATATATACCTGCTGCCATTTTGTTGGGTTGGTATAATCCAATCTCCAGCATAAAAGGTAATGGACATTTGTTTGCTGATACTTTCTATACTGCTGTGCACAAAATGTCCTTCATAAGGGTTTTGACTATTTTTGATGTTACTGATATATTTTGCAGTGACCAATATGCTGGTATCTTTGGTTATTTCATAAACCTGAATATTGTTTGCCTTGAGCCGTTCTTTGGCTTTTGACCATGCTTGAGGCAATACAAAATAGCTAGGTATTTTTTGGTTCAAAGTTGCATAGCAAGAGTCGTAATAGGGGATAGGCTTGGTAAAAGGCTTACTTTTATTGTAGTAGTTGCGTTCGTAATTGCCTAGGGTGCTGTTTCTTTTTTCTAGCTCATAGCCTTTAAATTGTAGTGTTTTGCTGGCTTCTCTGCTCACTTTATAGTTGCTGGCATATTGAGTTTGTTTTAGCATCCATATCTGCTGCAATTCTTTGGTTCGAACCAACTCTTTTTTATGCGATTGGCAATAGCTCTGAAAAGCATCTAGCAGCGCATAAGTGGCTTTTACCCTATCTGGATAAGGTTTGAGCATGTGCGTTTCTGCAACAAAAGCCAAGGTGCCGAATAAGGCCGCATAGCCGGTAGAAAATTTGGGACTTTCAATAAATACTTCATAACCTTGTTCATCTGGTGATTGGCCAAATACATTTACATACGGGCACATTTCATATCCTTTCTTTTGCATGTCTTTATATAAAGTAGGATTCATTTCATTGTATAGAAAATCGGCTGCTGGTCCGCCCAACTTTTGCTTTTGGGTGGTAATTAGGGTCATGGTATATTGGTAATCTGCACCGTTTGAGGTATGGGTATCAAGGAAAACATCTGGTTGCCATTGCTGAAATATTTGGTAGAAGGCAAAGGTGTTTTTGGTATCGGCTTTGAGGAAATCTCGGTTCAGATCGTAATTGCAGGCGCTGGCGCGGAATCCTTTTTCGATAGGGCCATTTTGATTGGCACGAGTATATTCTTTTCTGTTTCGGAGGCCGTCTATATTATAGGCAGGAATAACTAAAATGGTAACAGAGTCTGGGATCAACTTTGGGTTTTTGGCTAATGCATTGAGATAAAGTATAGAGGCATCCACACCCTCACTTTCGCCGGGGTGAATGCCGTTCATGATGAGCCATACCACATTTCTATTCCATGCCATGTTGGGTTCAAACCGTTTGTTTTTATTGACCACCAACAAATGAATAGGATTTCCGCCGTCGGAGTAGGCAATGGTTTGTAATTGCATAAATTCGCAGGCAGAATCTAATTTTTGGTAGGTTTGAACCAATTCGTGAAATGTGGGAGTAGAGTTTGCCTTGAAATTGGTTTTTGGCAATTGAGCAAATCCCGAAAAAGTAAAAAAGGAAGAAAAAATGATGGAGAAAGCAAACCTATTTGTCATATTTTGGATTGAAAAGGATGGATATTTTGGGCAAAATGAGAAATTTTTTGCGTAAAAAAAGTTTTTTTTGTACCCGAGCTGGCAACAATTTTGGGTGAATGTTTGAAAGATGAAGAAGGAGCCCCAAAACAAGCTTGCAATTAAGTCGTTGAAAATTAGGCTAAATTTGAAAAAAACGATTAATAATTGCAAATAGATTTGCGTAATTTAAGGTTATCTTTAGCTTTGCCTCACTGTTACGCTTCAACTTCTCTTTAAAATATTTTTGCTTCCTGCTTGTAAACATCCTGCAAAACACTACATTTGCAGTCCTTTTTAAATAAAAAGGCATAATGTAGAATTGTTCTTTGCAGGTTAACTTCCAGAAAATTAGCGCAATAGCTGTTTTTGGAAATTAAAATGGAC
>CAMCJW010000062.1 GCA_945875195.1 Chitinophaga pinensis
AGTTACCATAGCGGTGCTACAGAAGATATACACGAGGTTATTTCTCATGTTTTAGCAAGTAATCAATATCAAAAAATTTACCTTGCAGGCTTTAGTTTGGGCGGAAATGTCTTGCTCAAATATCTGGGGGAAAATAAATTTAAACTATCTCCTTTGGTTCAGGCAGCAATTGCATTTTCTGTACCCATTGATTTGAGTGAAGGTGCTACAAAATTGGCTCAACTTTCCAATGGTCTATATATGCGAATTTTTTTGAATAGTTTGAACACCAAATTAAAGGAAAAGGCAAAGGTTTTTCCAGATAAATTGGATATTGCTGGTTTGGATAAGATAAAAACTTTTCAAGAATGGGATAACCGCTATACCGCTCCAATTCATGGCTTTGAGGGTGCCGCAGATTATTACCAAAAATCTAGTAGTAAGCAATATTTAAAGAATATTGAAATTCCAACCTTATTAGTCAACGCACTTAACGACCCCTTTTTGTCTTTGGCATGTTTTCCGGTTGAGGCAGAAATTTCTCAATCTGTTTTTTTTGAATCACCCTCTCACGGCGGACATTGCGGTTTTGCGATTGATTGGCCCAATGGTAATTATTATAGTGAACAAAGAGCACTTCAATTTTTTTTAAACAAAACATAAATCTGTATGTTTGAACCAATATGCAAAATTACTCAGAATTACATCAATTAATCAGCCTTAAAATTGCAAATACAACCTATGGTACTCACCCTAAAGAGCTGTATGAACCTATCAATTATATGATGTCGTTAGGTGGCAAACGACTAAGGCCAATACTTACCTTAATGGCATGTGATTTATTTGGCAAAGATGTAAACAACGCGTTGGATGCGGCTTTAGCCATTGAAGTTTTTCATAACTTTACCTTGGTTCATGATGATATTATGGACAATGCACCACTGCGCAGAGGTCAAGAAACTATCTATAAAAAATGGAATATGCCTGTAGCCATTTTGTGTGGTGATTTAATGATGATAAAATCAATTGATTTATTGGCTCAAACCCAGAATACAAACCTGGCTATTTTGATCCAAGTTTTTAATGATGCAGCCGCAAAGGTTTGCGAAGGGCAGCAGATTGATATGAATTTTGAAACACGCACTGATGTATCTCATGATGAGTATATTCACATGATAACTTTAAAAACTGCCGTTTTATTAGGTGCAGCGCTTGAGGTGGGCGCAATTATAGGTGGTGCAAACGAAATTGAGGCGAAGCATTTATACAATTTTGGTAAAAATATTGGCATTGCTTTTCAGATTCAGGATGATATTTTAGATAGTTTTGGGGAAGGTCACCAAGTGGGGAAATTAATTGGAGGCGATATTGCTGCCAATAAAAAAACCTTATTGCTCATTGAGCTAATGGCTGTTGTTCATAAAGATGATAAGGCTTTATTAAATCAGTTGTTAAGTGAACAACATCAAGAAAAAAAGATAAATGGTGTTTTAGATTTATATGCCAAGTATCAAATAAAAGAGTTTGCAGAAAACTTAAAAAAACAATACTTAAGTGAAGCTTATCTTCATATGCAATCTATTTCAATAGCTGAGGAAAGAAAAGCTTTACTTATAGATACAGCAAATGAATTGATGGGGCGAATGAGTTAATTGAGGTGAATTTTAGGTAATTAGCCTTATCTATTTAAATTTTTGAAAAGCTCGCAATAATCTAAGATATCCTGCCCCATTTGGCCGTTTTACGGTAAAGTGCGTCATATTTGGCCATGGGTTTATTCTCTTCAGCTTGCAAATTTGGGTCATTTTCTAATAATGATTCTGCCGAATTTCTCGCCAAAGCTAAGATGGCAGTATCATGATAAAGATCACCAATTTTCAAATCTAATACCCCGCTTTGCGCAGTTCCTTCAAGCTCTCCTGGCCCCCTTAATTTTAAATCGGCCTCGGCAATTTTAAAGCCATCGGTTGTTTCTACCATTGTATTTAATCTTAACTTAGCTTCCTTACTTTGTTTAATATCACTCATCAAAATACAAAAAGATTGGTCTGCCCCTCTGCCAACTCTTCCGCGCAATTGATGCAATTGTGATAAGCCAAATTTTTGAGCACTTTCAATAATCATCACGCTGGCATTAGGAACATTTACCCCTACCTCAATAACAGTTGTTGCTACCATTATATTTGTTTCACCTCGTAAAAATCGGTTCATTTCAAACTCCTTTTCTTTCGGCTTCATCCTACCATGTAAAATGCTAACTTGGTAATTTGGTTCAGGAAATTCTCTGCAAATACTCTCATAGCCATCTACTAAATTTTTATAATCCATGGTTTCAGATTCCTCAATCAATGGATATACAATATAAATTTGCCTTCCTTTTAGTATTTCATTTTTCATGAAGCCAAACACTGCTAACCTGCTTGCATCATAGCGCATCAAGGTTTGTATGGGTTTCCTACCAGCAGGTAATTCATCTATAACCGATGTATCTAAATCGCCATATAATGTCATGGCTAATGTTCTAGGAATTGGCGTGGCAGTCATCACCAAAACATGTGGTGGATAAGTATTCTTCTGCCACAATTTTGCTCTTTGCTCAACCCCAAATCTATGTTGCTCATCAACAATAGCAATGCCCAAATTTTTAAAAGCTACTTTGTTTTCTATTAAAGCATGGGTGCCAATTAAAATTTGGAGTTCACCGTTTTCCAGCGCTTCGTGTATGATTCTTCTTTCTTTTGTGAGGGTTGATCCCGTCAATAATTTTACTTTAATAGGCAGGTCTTTCACCAATAAACTGATAGAAGTAAAATGTTGACTGGCTAATATTTCTGTTGGTGCCATCATACATGCTTGGTATCCATTGTCAATTGCCATTAGCATAGCCAGCAAAGCCACCACAGTTTTGCCTGAACCAACATCGCCTTGAACCAATCGATTCATTTGCACGCCTTTTTTTACATCGGCCCTGATTTCTTTTACAACGCGTTTCTGTGCATTGGTTAATTCAAATGGCAAATATTTATTATAAAAATCGTTGAATTTATCACCAATAATTTCTAGCTTAATACCGTTGAAAAGTTGATGTCGTTTAACTTTATACCTCAGTAATTTCAATTGAATAAAAAAGAATTCTTCAAATTTTAATCGGTACTGTGCTTTGGCTAAAACAGCTAGGTTGGGAGGAAAGTGTACGTTTTGTAAAGCCAGCTTTCTAGCCATTAAATCATGCTCCTTTAGCAAAGGCTCACTCAAACTTTCTTCTACATCAAACCTTGGGTCTGCCATGAGTGAATGAATGCATTTCATGAGTACTTTTGAATCAATGCCTCTTGCCTTCATTTTTTCGGTGCAATTATACATGGGCATAATATGCAAGTACTTTTTATTGGCAGCATCTTCTGGGTCATCCAAATTTGGATGCACTATATTGATAGTGCCATTAAACTCATTAGGCTTTCCAAAAGCCAAATAAACTGTATTTGCTTTCAAAGAATCTTTGATCCATTTATGACCTTGAAACCAAACCAATTCAAGCACGCCCGTTTCATCTCTTAATTCCGCAACTAACCTCTGACTACCTTTGGTGCCAAGTGTTCTAAGATTTGATAAAACCCCTTTTACTTGCACATAAGGCATGTCGGCACGCAATTCAGAAATAGTATAAACCTTACTTCTATCAATATGTCTATATGGAAAATGAAACAGCAAATCATTGAAGGTAAATATTTGCAATTCCTTCTTCAATAGCTCCCCCTTGGTAGGACCAATTCCTTTTAAGTATTCTATTGGTGTGAGGAGGAATGACATGGAGTTAATAGTTAAAAACTAAAAATTAAATACTAATAGTTGTTGAATATTGTTTGACCCCTTCGGGGTCACCTGTTTATAGCAGAACAATTTTCTATAAATATACGACCCCGATGGGGTCGAATGTTTATTGCATAACAATTTCCCATAGATATACGACCCCATCAGGGTCCAATGTGAATTTACTATATTACAATGGGTCACGATTTTCAATTTTATCTTTACTTCATAATTCATAACTCCCACTTACGCTATGGTTCCGGTGGGCAAAGCATAATTCTATTTCGGCAGAATATCTCCTTTTTTATTTACGTATAAGTTGATGCTTTTATATATTACCTCTGCTATACCATCTTCAAAAATGCCAATATTTTGAAATTCGAATGGAACAAGAATGCGCCCTTCTTTATCAATGGCACCCCATTTACCTTTAAATTTAACCGGACAAATACCTTCGTTAAAATATCCAGCTTCTTCAAAGTAGGGTTGATAGATATAATTTCCTTTCGGGTCGATAAAGGCCCATTTGTTTTGATATAAAACAGCGGCTCTACCTTCTGCAAAAGGACGAATATCGTCGTAAATGGCTGGAATAACAAGCAAGGCAGCTGTATCAATAAATCCAAATTTACCTGCAACTTCAACAGCAGCTAGTCCTTCATTAAATTCTTTGGCATAAGTATATTGAACTGGAATTGCAAATGCTCCCTTAGTATTAATAAACCCAAATTTACCATTCACATTTACTACTGCAAAACCTTCATTAAAGTTACTAATAAAACTAAAATCGGCAGCGGTAATTATTTTGCCATTACTATCTAATAAGCCAAATTTGGTTCCTTGCATATACCTACCAATACCGTCTTCCATATCGTCGCCATCATCGAAAATAAAATCAGTTGCATAGCTTCCATCTTGCTTAACATAGGCAAACTTGTACCCTAAATTACTAATGTCGTAGCCAAATTTGTTTTGATGAATGTCTATCTTCTTACCTACCCTGGCAATACCATTAGAAAATGGCCTAGAATCGTAAATTTCTTTGGGTAATGTGAGCACAACCTTTCCTTTGTTGTTTAGGTAAAATCGCGTAAATTTATAATCCATCACCGCAACTTTTCCTTCCGAAAAGGTGCCAATAAATTGATAAATTCCTGTATCAATTACTCTATTTTCTTTTACATCAATTAAACAAGGCATATTCCCCAAGGCAACAGATGCATAGCCATTATGGAAATTTTGAGCCAAATCGTATTTAAAATCAATCACCATTTTGCCCTCATTGTTCATGTATCCCCATTTGTCTTTCTTTAAAACTGGGTATAAGTTTTGGGCAATTAATAGGTTCGAACCAATAAATATTACAGCAAATAATAGCGCTTTTTTCATGCTGCTAAATTAAGCACCAAATTGAGTGATGCAAGCATAAGAATAATTTTTTTGCCACCAAGTCGCAAAGGCACGGAGTTTTTTTAGGAAAGTAAAAAATAAATCTGTGTGCTCTGTGCGATTTTCTTTGTGTGCCTTTGGTTTTTGAAAATATGCTCTAACCACAGAGGTCATATAGGGATGACACAGAGTTTTCGGAGGGGAATATTTTTATTGGTAAGAAGCCTGAAGGGCTTTAACTATAATAGCCCCGCATGAAATGCGGGGTTAGGATTGACAATGATTCATTTTCCAACCCAGGATGGGTTGAATGCATTATTACAAATGGGATTTTACTCTTTGGATTTTTGTAATTTGATTCAAGGCTACGTTTTCAAAAAACTCAATATTTTCTTACAGTTTAAATTCTCCTTGCAATTGTATTCAAGGCCTTCAGCCTTGTTGAATTTGCTGTTTTTTTTTAACCCCGCATTTTATGCGGGGCTATTATTATTCAAGCCCTTCAGGCTAGCTAATAGAATAAATCTGTGTGCTCTGTGCGATTTTCTTTGTGTGCCTGTGGTTAATGAAAATATACTCTAACCACAGAGGTCATATAGGGATGACACAGAGCTTTCTGAGTGAAAAATAAAAAATATATCTCTGTGCCTTGGAGCCTTGGTGGCAAAAATTTGTTGCTATAGAGCCTCAGCAACTACCTCTTTTACCTCTGGCACCATTTTGGTAAGCATGCCTTCGATGCCGCGTTTTAGGGTAACCGTAGAAGAAGGGCAACCGCTGCATGAGCCTTTTAATTCAACAGTTACAACCCCTTCATTGAAAGATTTAAACGAAATCATCCCACCGTCTGTTTCAACTGCTGGTTTGATATAAGTATCTAAAATTTCTATAATTTGGGCAATGACTATTGCATTTGGACCATCATGGTTTTGAACCTCCGACCTCTTGATAACAATAGGTTCGTTTGCCTCAACATAAGCAATTAAAAAATCTTTTACGATAGGAATTACTTCATGCCATTCTGTACCAGGAGTTCTTGTAATGGTTACAAAATTGTTCATAATAAACACCCCATTTACAAAACTAAATTCAAATAAACTTTGCGCCAAAGGAGAGCGCATAGATTGTTCCTTTGTTGGAAAATCTTCAGCTTCTTCTGGCAAAATCATCTTGTTGAAACAAAATTTCATAGTCTCCGGATTCGGAGTTTCTTCTGCGTATATATTTAGGAATTCTTTAGGTTCAGACATCTTATTTAGAATTAGTCTACAAATCTAATGTTTATTGGGAGAATTACCTATCCTTTTCAAAAATGTGATTTGGACTATAAATAATAGCCAATTGCCAATTCATTTCCTTTAACTACCTTCGCCTCAGTCATGCCCAAAGATCAAAAATATATTAGTCGGACTGATGCTATCATTAAAGTGGCGAGTTTTTGTGCATACCAAGAAAGATGTCACAATGAGGTTAAAGCCAAATTAGCTGATTTGGGTTTTTATGGTGAGGAGGCCAACGAAATAATGCTGCAAATGATTGAGCAAAACTACCTCAATGAAGAACGATTTGCCAAGGCATATGCTGGTGGCAAGTTTAGGGTAAAAAAGTGGGGAAGATTAAAAATCAAGCGTGAATTAAAGGCCCGAGCCATTTCAGATTATTGTATTCAATTGGGTTTAAAAGAAATTGATGGTGATTTGTATCTGCTTACCCTTCAAAATCTGGCTCAACATAAAATGGAAAGTCTCAAAACAAAAAATCCTTTTGAAGCAAAGCACAAGGTATACTTGTATTTGGCCTCCAGGGGTTATGAATCAGATTTAATTGCCGATTGTTTAAATGGGCTTTTGCGTTTAAAATCAAATGAGATAGAAGAGAGGACTAAATTGTGAGTAAAAGAGCCAATTCAAAGGCATTGTTATTATTGTTTTTGGCTAATATCATTTCTGGCTTTTCACAAGGCCTTAGCATGATTGCCATTCCTTGGTATTTTGCCAAAAATAACCAAAGTAATTTTTTTAATGTTGGGTACGGCTTCATTACCTTACTCATTTTATTTTTTGGACTATATGCTGGCACTTTGGTAGATAAATACAGCAGAAAAAAGAACTTCTTGGTACTAAATTTGGTCTGTGGTCTTCTATTATTTTCTGTAGCATCCATAGGTTTTTACCAAAATAATTTGTCGCCTTTTATTGTAATATCTATTTTTGGAATTACACTACTCAACTACAATATTCACTACCCAACGCTTTATGCTTTTGTGCACGAAATTACAGAGCCAGATCAATACCAAAAAGTAAATTCTTGGATAGAAATTGTTGGGCAATCAACCTCTATTTTAAGCGGGGCCTTGGCAGCACTTTTAATTGATGGTGTTGATCCAAATTCGAATAAAATTGCGGGGATAACCCATTCCTTAAATATCTCCATCACTAAGTGGGAAATTTGGGAGATTTTTATGCTGGATGCTAGTACGTATTTTATAGCTGTGGCGCTTATTGTTTCCATTAAATATGCGCCTGTTTTATCTCCTAAAATAGAATTAGGTTCTATTTTAGAGCGTGTAAAAACTGGATTTACTTATTTAAAATTGAACAAACCTTTACTCATATTTGGCGTGTTTTCTTATGCTGTTTTTGCAGCACTTTTAGTATGTATACACTCTTTGCTGCCTATTTATGTTGAGAACCATTTGCATGAAGATGGCTCTGTATTTGCGGCTGCCGATTTAATCTATGCAATAGGAGCCTTGGGTGCCGGCTTATTTGTGGGTAAAGTTTTTGGGTCAATCCAAAGTGTTAAAGCTATAATAGTTCTCACTTTTCTTGCAGCTGCCTTGTTTTTATGGGCATCCTTAAGCCAACAAGTTTGGATTATTTATTTATTTTGTTTCCTGCTTGGGTTTAGTAATGCAGGTATTCGCGTGTTGCGCTTAACCTATTTCTTCCAACATATACCCAATGAGGTAATGGGTAGGGTCAATAGCATCTTTAATATGAGCAATGTGCTCACTAGGAGTATATTTATTTTCATGTTTTCCCTCTCATTTTTTACCCAAGGAGATCAAATCGTATATGCATTCATGGTTTTGTCGGCTTTTTTGGTTTTATCGGGGTGTATTTTATTGTTTTACAGAAATTCTATTCAAAATCGCATAGATTAAATCTTAAATAAACTGTTGTACTTATGAGTTTTAATTTACAGGTAAATTGGTTAATATTGATTACAAAATTAAACTGATTAATTTTTTTGGCATTTTTACTTAGTTTAATATTTTGGATCAACCAATAACATGCTAACATTACAAGAGTTAAATAACGTTCTAGGAGGAAGCTTTATTCAAGAAATAGGCAAGTCAAATCCTATAATGCATGTGTTAATAGATAGCCGTAAATTGTTGTTTACAGAACAAGCTGTATTCATTGCCATTAAAGGAATTCATAATAATAGTCATGCATACTTAATTGACGCTTATGATGCCGGCGTTCGTAATTTTGTAGTTGAAAAAAACAATTATGAACCCAAGAATATTACTGGCTTAATAGATGCAAATATTATAGAGGTAAACAATGGCATTGAGGCTTTACAAACTTTTGCTATAATGCATCGTTCTCAATTCAATTTGGAGGTGGTTGGTATAACAGGTAGTAATGGAAAAACAATTGTAAAAGAATGGTTGACTCACCTATTAAAAGATGATGTAAACCTTGTTCGAAATCCAAAAAGTTATAATTCTCAAATTGGCGTACCGCTTTCTGTTTTGCAAATTCATGAGGTACATCAATTAGGTATTTTTGAAGCGGGCATTTCAGAAAAAAATGAAATGACTCAATTAGAAAATATCATACAACCTAAGCTTGGAATACTCACTTTAATTGGCGATGCGCACGATGAAGGTTTTATAAACAAAGAGGAAAAGTTGGATCAAAAATTACAGCTATTTGCTCATTGCAACAAGGTTATTTACTGTGAAGATCAAGCCTTAGTTCAATCAACTATTTTAAAGAAAAGTTTCGGTTCGAACCAAAAAATATTTTACAGTTGGTCGCGTTCAAATCAGCAAGCAGATTTTTTTATTGAAACTTCTGTTTTTGGTTCAAACACTCAATTAATTTGCCATAATAAAAAGGTTCAAATTCCATTTACAGATGAGGCTTCCATTTGGAACGCTTGCACGTGTTTTGCCTTTGTACTTTTGCAAAATTATACCCAGCAAAATATTCTTGGTAAGTTTGCAGATTTACCGGTTTTAGATATGCGTTTGCAACTCAAAGAAGCCCACCAAAATTGTTTGCTAATCAACGATAGTTATAGTGCAGATTTGAGTTCATTGAATATTGCATTAGAGTTTATGCAACAACATGCTGCAGACAATTTTAAAACAGTTATTCTATCAGATTTTCTTGAAAGTGGCAAGTTGGAAGACGACTTGTATCTATCTATTGCCAAGCAATTGGAGGCTTTCAAGGTTGATCAAGTAATAGGAATTGGCGAGGCAATTTCTAGGAATAAATTAAAGTTTAAAGGTACCGCAAATAGTTTTTATCTCACCACAAAAGAGTTTCTTTCTAAATATGAGGTAACAGATTTTTCTCATCAAATTATTTTATTGAAAGGTGCCCGAAGTTTTGCCTTTGAACGAATAGGGAAATGGTTAGAAAAAAAGGTGCATCAAACCGTATTTGAAATAAACTTAAATGCCTTGATTCATAATTTAAATGTTTACAAGTCATTATTGAAGCCAAAGGTTAAAGTAATGGCTATGGTAAAGGCTTTTAGCTATGGGGCAGGTAGCTATGAAATTGCTCGAATTTTAAATTTCAATCGCGTAGATTATTTAACAGTAGCCTATGCAGATGAAGGTGTTGTTTTGCGTAAATCTGGAATCAAAACGCCTATTATGGTTATGAACCCAGAGGCACATAGTTTTGATGCCATTTTAAAATACAATTTAGAGCCAGAAATCTATAATTTTGAGATATTTCAAAGCCTGTTACAAATTGCAGATGGGGAAGAAATCGGTATCCATCTTGAAATAGATACGGGCATGAAACGTCTTGGTTTTGATGAAAATCAATTGCCTTTATTGAACCAATTACTAGCAGAAAATCCACACCTCAAAGTAAGGTCAATCTTTACTCATCTTGCAGCAAGTGAAGATACAAATCACGATTTATTTACGCAAAAGCAAATCAATTCATTTGAAAAAATGAGTGCGCTACTCACGCAAAATTTAAACTATCCTGTTTTACTTCATTGCCTCAACAGTGGTGGCATTGCACGTTTCCCCAATGCACAATTTGATATGGTTCGTTTAGGTATTGGTTTATATGGTGTAAATCCCAGTGAATTTTCCTTGCCGCTTCAATCCATTGGTACCTTAAAAACAGTTATTTCCCAAGTTCGTTTTATTGATGCCAATGAAAGTATTGGGTATGGTAGAAATGGTCACTTAAAAACTGCCGGAAAAATTGCAATCGTGGCCATAGGCTACGCCGATGGGTTAGATAGAAAATTGAGCAATGGCATTGGCAGTATGCTGGTAAATGGAAAGCTTGCTAAAATTGTTGGCAATATCTGTATGGACATGACCATGCTCGACGTAAGCAATATGGATTGTAAAGTGGGCGATGAGGTAATTGTGTTTGGTGAATCCCCAAATATCAATGAGCTGAGTCAACAAATCGGAACCATCCCTTATGAAATACTTACTGGCGTATCTCAAAGGGTAAAACGCGTTTACTTCCATGAGTAAGTCTCCCCGTAAAAACGCCATTCATCGCGTTTCCTTTTGCCTAAGCACTTACCTAGTCTCTGTGCTTAGTATCATGTCTCGCCTTACCGCATACTTGGTCTCTGTGCCTCGTAACATGTCTCGCCTTACCGCATACATAGTCTCTGTGCCTAGTATCATGTCTCGCCTTACCGCATACTTGGACTCTGTGCCTCGTAACATGTCTCGCCTTACCGCATACCGAAACGCGATGAATCGCATCATATCTCGCCTTACCGCATACCGAAACGCGATGAATGGCATCATATCTCGCCTTACCGCATACCGAAACGCGATGAATCGCGTCATATCTCGCCTTACCGTATACCGAAACGCGATGAATCGCGTTTTTACGGTAGGGGTCTTGTTACTTTGCTTAGTGGCATGTGTATCGCCAAGTGTGGTGAAGGTGTGGAGCGATGAAAAGCACGAGGTTGACTCGAAAAAGGCACATCAGTATATCTTTTTTGTTCAGAGTAATAATCAAATCAATAGTCGCGTGGCCATGGATGAATTGGTTCGTTTAAGCACCCACAAAAGCATACAAGGTTATTTATATACCAAAGGTGATCCTATCAACCCAGGCAACCGTGAGTATTATAAAAGTAAGATGAAGCAGGATGGTTATGATTATGTTGTTGTAATGAGTTTGGTTGATTCGGCTATGGTTGAAACCACTGTAACTGGTGGTAATCCCAGCAGTGATAAAAGTTTTTATGGCGATTATTCTTTCAACATAGATCCATACGCATATAATCCATCTTATGAAAGAGAGAGCAAAGTTTTTTCTATTGTTACCAGTGTGTATTATATAGAAACTGGCAACAAAGTTTGGGTATGCGAAAGCAGGGTATTTAATCCATCATCAATTGAACAAGCTGTTAAAGAAACATCTAAAGAGGTGGTGAAAAAAATGAAGCGTAACGGGTTTATGAATTGAATCAATTTAATTTAAAGCTTATTTTTTTAACCGCAGAGCGCACCGAGAGAAGACACAGAGCTTTCGTAGGAGAATAAAAGGAAACCATTCGTGCCTTTGTTATTTAATTTTTATGGTAAAATCAAAGCGGTAA
>CAMCJW010000063.1 GCA_945875195.1 Chitinophaga pinensis
CCTTAGCGAAACTGAAAGTAAAGTGCTTTTTATCCCGCCTGGCTATGCCAATGGAATTAAGGCTTTAGAAGAAAACTCCAAATTAATGGTTTTTTCTAACTTCACCATCCAACAAGCCGCCAATGACAATATAAAATTTGAAATCAATAAATGGGAATTGTAGTAACTTGTAACTGGTAACTTGTAACTGGTGACTGGTGACTTGTAACTGGTTACTGGTAACTGGTGATTTGTAATTGGTGACTGGTAACTGGTGACTGGTAACTGGTGACTGGTAACTGGTGACTGGTAACTGGTGACTGGTAATCATTTACTAGTAATTAATTAACTTGTGACAAGTCACAAGTCACTAGTCACTATTAACAAATCACAAGTCACAAATCACAAGTCACAAGTCACAAATCACAAATCACAAGTCACCAATCACTAATTACCAGTAAAAAAATGCTAAAAATAGGAATCACAGGACAAGCCGGATTTATAGGGAAACATATTTACAATACCCTTGGTTTAACTCCCGAAAAATATGAACGAATAGCATTCAAAAAAGAATATTTTGATGCTGAAAGTGATATAGATGCTTTTGTAAGTAATTGCGATGTTATTATTCATTTGGCTGCTATGAACAGGCACAATGATGCAAATATTATTTATAATACCAATATAGAATTAGTTCAGAAGCTGATTGCTTCCTTAGAAAGAACAAACTCAACACCGCACGTATTATTTTCATCTTCTACCCAAGAAGAAAAGGATAATTTGTATGGAAAATCAAAAAAAGAGGGGCGCGAACTATTTGTAAATTGGGCTACAAAAAAACAAGCAAAATTTACAGGGTTAGTGATTCCGAATGTTTTTGGGCCGTTTGGTCACCCTTATTATAATTCAGTAGTAGCCACATTTTGCCACCAATTATCACATGGAGAAACACCAACTGTAAATGGCGACAGCCAATTGAATTTAATTTATGTGGGAGAGTTGGTAAATGAATTCGTTGGCCAAATTGAAAATGCAATCAATAAAAAATCTTTTCAAGAAACTATTACTATCAATCACCAGCACGAAATTACTTTAGTAGAACTTTTAAATAAAATTACAAATTTCCAAATTGAGTATCAAGGAAAAGGCATAATTCCTAAATTGAATAATGCATTGGACTATTTATTGTTCAATACTTTTAGGTGTTATATGCCAATTAAAAGTTACTTCCCAGTAAAGTTTACAAGTCATCCAGACAATAGGGGTGCATTTACTGAAATAATCCGATTAAATATTGGAGGGCAAGTTTCTTTTTCAACCACAGTTCCGCAAATAACTAGAGGAAACCATTTCCATACCCGCAAAATTGAACGATTTGCCGTAATTAAAGGAAAAGCCCTAATTCAGCTCAGACAAATTGGTACAAATGAAGTCATTGATTTCTATTTAGATGGAAATGAACCGGCCTATGTAGATATGCCTGTTTGGTTCACCCATAACATAAAAAACATTGGCGACGAAGAATTGTACACCATTTTTTGGATCAATGAATTTTATGACCCGGCTGATCCGGATACTTATTTTGAAACGGTTTAGCATCTTTAGCTATTAGCAGCCAGCGTTCGGCAATCAGTAGATAAAGTTGTAATTTTTAAGCTATCAGAATTTAAAGCAACTAGTAGATAAAAAACACAAGCTATCTGAATTCACCTGGCAGCTTTCCGAAAGCAAAGAGTTAGCATAAAACCGCTAATAACTGACCACTAAAAGCATAAAAATAAAATATGAATAATACACCCGACACCAATCACCAATCACCAGTTACCAAACTAAAACTAGTAACAGTAGTTGGTACGCGACCAGAAATCATTCGCCTATCTCGTGTGATGGCTAAAATGGATGAATCACCTGCTATTGAACATATTATTGTTCATACTGGTCAGAATTATGATTACGAATTAAATCAAATATTTTTTGATGATTTGGGTATTCGTAAGCCAGATTACTTTTTAAATGCTGCCGGTGCTACTGCTACCGAAACAATAGGACAAATACTCATAAAAATAGATGCATTGTTAGCAGATTTAAAGCCCGATGCTTTTATGGTACTAGGTGATACTAACAGTTGCTTGTGCGCTATCCCAGCAAAAAAACGCCATATTCCTATTTTCCATATGGAAGCAGGAAATAGGTGTTTTGACCAAAGAGTTCCTGAGGAAACCAATAGAAAAATTGTAGATCATATTGCTGATATCAACTTAACTTATAGCGATATTGCCAGAGAATATTTGTTGAGAGAAGGTTTACCAGCTGACAGAATTATTAAAACAGGTTCCCCCATGTTTGAAGTGTTAAATCACTACAAACCCAATATTGAAAAAAGTGATATCTTGAAAAAATTATCATTGGAGAAAGGCAAATATTTTGTGGTTTCAGCACACAGAGAAGAAAACATTACCAACGACAAAAACTTCTTTGGATTGATTGATAGCCTGAATGCAATTGCTGAAAAATACCAATTTCCAATTATAGTAAGCACACACCCAAGAACACGCATTCGTTTAGAAAAGCTAACTGCCACAAACAACAACCAGTCACCAGTAACCAATCACCAGTCACCAGTCACCAGTAACCAGTCACCAGTAACCAATCACCAGTCACCAATCACCCTAAACAGTTTAATTCAGTGGCAAAAACCGCTGGGTTTCAATGATTACAACGCGCTTCAAATTGATTCTTTTGCAGTACTTTCTGACAGTGGAACCATTTCAGAAGAAAGTTCAATATTAAACTTTTCGGCCTTAAATATACGTGAAGCCCATGAAAGACCGGAGGCAATGGAAGAAACTGCCGTTATGATGGTTGGACTTGATAAAGAAAGAATATTGCAAGGTTTAACTCAGCTAGCCTATGAAAAAAATAGCAAAAACCGAATTTTTCGCCCAATAATTGATTATAGTATGCCTAATGTTTCAAATAAAATGGTTAGAATTGTATTGAGTTATACAAATTATGTAAAAAGGGTAGTTTGGAGTGAGTAAATTTTTATGATAGAAAAAATTATTAAATCTGTTAAAAATAATCTGCTTAATATACCTGGTTGGAAAACCAACAGGAAGATTGTTGTTATTGAATCAGATGATTGGGGAACTATAAGAACGCCCTCCAAAGCAATTTTAGAAAGCATCCAGAGTCAATTTAAAATTGAATTCAATCCATACGTTATTTATGATTCATTAGAAACTGAGGATGATTTAAATGCACTTTTTGAAACCTTAAAATCTATTAAAAGTAATAGCGGGCAACATCCCATTTTTACAGCCAATAGTATTATGGCAAACCCTGATTTTGAAAAAATTAGGAAAAGTAATTTTTCAGAATACCATTATGAATTAGTAACGGATACATTTAAAAGGCAGCCAAATACTCAAAATTGCCTATCACTATGGAAAAATGGCATGAGTGAAAATATCTTTAAACCACAATTTCATGGAAGAGAACATTTAAATGTTGCTCTTTGGATGGGGCTTCTGCAAACTGATAAATTAACAAAAGCGATGTTTGATTTTCACTTTTGGGGTATTGTAGCAGATGGGCTAAAAGATTTTGTGCATAGAAATTCTATGGCTGGATGCAATTATTCTTCTGAAACCGAACTGGCATTTATTGCCAATTCATTAGCTACAGGTTTAGCGCATTTTAAATCTATTATAGGATATAACTCAAAGTCTTTTATTGCAAATAATCATATCTGGGATAACAATATTGAAAATGTTGTGCATGAAAATGGTGTTTTATATATCCAAGGGCAAACATTTCAGTTATATCCTCAATACAAAAGAATGTTGACAAAAAAAACTGGTAAAAGAAATCGTTTAGGTGGCTTTAATGCCAACAAACAAATTCATTTAACTAGAAATTGTGCCTTTGAAACATGCCAAGATAGAAACTTTAATGATAGCATAACAGGTTGTTTAAAGGAGGTAGATGTTTCTTTTCGATGGAATAGGCCTGCAACCATTAGCACCCATAGAGTAAACTATATGGGAACAATAAGTGAAAAGAACAGAAAGGACGGACTTGAGAAATTGACGCTATTATTAAAATCAATTATAAAAAAATATCCTGATGTAGAATTTATGTCTACTGATCAATTGGGGGATTTAATATTAAGTGAAAAAAACAATCTGATACCACAATAATTAAGTAATGGTAATGATTTTGAACAAATTTTATATATATGATTAAAATTGGATTTACAGGGGATTTTTGCCCCTGGCAAAGAATTGAAAATAGAGTATTAAAAAATGATAATTGGCAGGAACTTTTTAATTCAGTCAAACCATTTTTTGATGAAAATGATTACAACATCATGGAATTAGAATGTCCATTGACTATTGATGGTGATAAAATTGATAAAACAGGGCCTTATTTGAAAGCTCATCCTGCTAACGCGGAAATAATTAGCTATTTAAACTGCAAATTGGTGGCAACTGCCAACAATCACTTTTTGGATTATGGCGCAGTTGGCCTAAAAAATAGCTATGAAGCACTCAATAAATTTAACATTGAATGGATGGGGAGTGGATTCAATTTGGCTGAGGCTTCCAAGCCAATGGTAAAAGTAATAGGTGATTTAAAATTTGGTTTTATCAATATAGCTGAGAGCGAATGGACGGTTACATTTGGAGATGAACCAGGATGTAACCCCATAGATTTACCTGGGATTTTTAATCAAATAGTTGAATTAAAAAATCAAGTTGATTTTATAATTATTAATGTTCACGGAGGCCATGAGCATTATGAACTGCCAAGTCCGAGAATGAAAAAATGGTATAGATTTTTTATTGAAGCCGGAGCAAATGCAGTGATTGGTCATCATCCTCATATTATTTCGGGTTATGAGTATTACAAAGAAGCGCCCATTTTTTATGGATTGGGAAATTTTTGTTTTGATTGGGTAAACCCAGCTCACAAAACTTGGAATTTTGGTATGATGGTTCGATTAATATTCGAAAAAAATAAACAAATTACCTTTGAATTAGAATTTATAGAACAAAATGGTGACAAGGAAGGATTATTTTTAATAGAATCAAAGGAGCATTTTTTAAGTAAAATTGAAGAAATAAATCAAATCATAAGCAATGACGAATTATTGAAAGAATCGTTCAAAAATTATGTAAAATCAATGAATCGCACTATAAATACTCACCTCCAACCATACTTAGGTAGAATTTTACTTAGAATGCACAACATTGGTTGGCTACCCGACTTAATTAGGAAAGATAAAAAGCTCCTTCTAAGCAATTTAATTAGGTGCGAATCGCATAAAGATGTTCTCCTAACTTCACTCATTAATAAAAAATAAATTATGTGTGGAATAGCCGGATATTTAATTAAAAATTCAGAAATCGAAACGAACAACAGTGTCATTAAAAAAATGCTGTTGCTCCAAAAACATAGAGGGCCAGACAATTCTGCTATTGTTGCCATCAATTCAAAGTTGAACAGTGCAGAAGACATAACTTTTGAAAATGAAACTGATTTCAAAAATCCCTCAAATTTAGTTTTTGGATTTAATAGACTAAGTATTTTAGATTTATCACCAAATGGTGATCAACCAATGAAAAGTAGTGATGGTAATGTGGTTTTAATGCTAAATGGTGAAATATACAATGCAGAGGATTTTAAAGATGAATTAATTGCCAAAGGGTTTATATTTAAGGGACGTAGTGATACTGAAGTTGTGCTTAACCTATACAATGCTTATGGTATTGAAGGGATGTTAGAACGTTTGAATGGCATGTTCGCAATTGTCATTTGGGATGCTAAAATCAACAAATTATTTCTAGTTAGGGATAGATTTGGTATTAAGCCTTTATATATTTTAGAGGAAGAAAATAGAATTTCATTTTCTTCGGAAATTAAAAGTTTTAAAGCATTACCTAATTTTAGGTTTGAACTAGATGAGTTAAACGTAGATGAATTTTTGCTTTTTAGGAATTTAATTAACAAAACTCTTTTTAAAAATATACGAAATCTATCGCAGGGAAAATATTTAGAGATTGGCGAAAATGGAAATTACCAAGAAAAAACTTTTTACAATTTGAATGACGATGGGAATTTAAAAATTGATACCAAGCAACTTGATCAGATTTTTGCAAATTCTTTAGAAAAGAGTGTTAAATCTCAATTGATAAGTGATGTAAAAGTAGGTGCTCAGCTTTCAGGCGGAATTGATTCTTCTTTAGTAACCTATTTCGCCCAAAAAAGCATGCCTAATGAAGATTTTCAAACCATTTCAATTTTATTTGAAAACTCAAAATTTTCGGAAGAATATTATGCAGCAGCAGCTAAAAGTAAATTAAATTTAGCTAGCAATATGTTCACGCTTAATCAAAAATATTTTTTCGATGTTTTTGATCATGCTACCTGGTGTTTTGAACAGCCCATCAATCATCCAAATACCATAGGTTTATATTTATTAAGTGAAAATGCAAAAGATTTAGTTACGGTTTTGTTAAGTGGTGAGGGCGCTGATGAAGTATTGGCAGGATATTCGAGATTTATAGATTACGAGTACCACTCATTTTTTTCTCGAGAGTTTTTCTCAAAATTGTATTTAAATAAGAAAAATCTATTTAATTTTCTTCATGTATATTTAAACAAAGAAAATAGAATAATTACAGCATCAACCTTCGGCTCAATTAGCTGTTTGAAAAAAATAAAACCGAATTTTAGTTTCAAAAAAGCCACAGCATTTAGAAAATCGCTATTAAGAGGTTTTTCTGGAAGTAAAAACAATCATAGAAAATACGAAATGGCCACTTATCTGCCTGATTTATTGATGAGGCAGGATAAAATGTCGATGGCATTTTCTATTGAGAATAGAGTACCCTTTTTGGATAATAACTTTGTAAGTTTAGCATTATCGATTGATAACGAAAAATTAATTACAAAAAGGAAGGGTAAATATGAAGGTAAAAATTTATTAAAAAAATTAGCAGCCAATATTTTTGATATTGATTTCGCCTACAGAGCAAAAGAAAGTTTCAGTATCCCCATGAAAGATTTTTTGGGCTCGGACGAATTTATTACAAAATGGAATACTCAAATTAAAGATAGCCTAAAACGAAGGAAAATTTTCGACATATCTCATATCAATGAGATAATACTAAATATAAAGAATGCAAATACAGCAGAGCTTGAATGTGTATGGCAAATCTACACATTTGAAGTATGGGCTCAACAATATTTAGATAATGATAGCGATTCATAAAAGTAATTCTGGTTTTAACCTTAATTGGAAGTCTTATTTAATAAAACAGGGAATACCTTTTAAAGAAGTTAATTGTTACGATAATGATTTAGTTGAACAATTAAAAGGTTGTACTGCGCTCATGTGGCATCATTCACAAAATGATCCCCGTGATTTAAATATTGCAAAACAAATATTGTTTATGGCAGAGCATGCTAACCTAGTTGTTTTTCCAAATTTTAAAACTAATTGGCATTTTGATGATAAGTTGGGTCAAAAATATTTACTTGAAATATTAAATTTACCTACGGTTAAATCATTTGCTTTCTTTAATAAAAAAAGTGCTATTGCTTTCCTTAATCAAGCACAGTTTCCAATAATTTTTAAATTAAGAGGTGGTGCAGGTTCATTTAATGTTAAAAAGGTAACAAGTTTAAGTAGCGGCATTAAACTAGTTAACAAAGCTTTCAATCTTGGCTTCAGTAATTTTGATTCATTTGAAAATTTTAAAGAAATCATTAGAAAAATAAAAATAAAAAAAGCCACTTACATAGATTTATTGAAAAGCATTTACCGTTTGTTTGTTAAGCCAGCCTTTGCGAGGGTTATGGGAAATGAAGTAGGTTATGTTTATTTTCAAGAGTTTATTCCTAATAATAGTTTTGATTTAAGAACAATAGTAATTGGTAAAAAAGCATTTGCAATAAAAAGAAATGTTCGGAAGAATGATTTTAGGGCTTCTGGTAGTGGCAGTATTGAATATGATAAAGCTAATTTTAGTGATGAATTAATTAAACTTTCTTTTGAATGTGCTAAAAAATTAAACACACAATGCGTGGCATTTGATTTTGTGAGTAAAGAGAATGAATTGCTTATTATTGAAATAAGTTATGGTTTTCAAAAAGAAGGCTATTATAAATGTGTTGGCTATTGGGATGAAGAACTCAACTTTTATGAAGGAAATTTTGATTCATGTGAATGGATGGTGGATATTGTGCTGGAAGAATTGAAAAATAGAAGTGCAAATATAAGTGGCTAAAAAAAAAATATTAATTATAAATAATGGCCTTGCTGGAGGCGGCATAGAAAGAGCATCTGTTAGCTTAGCTAATTATTTTGTAACATTAGGTTTTGATGTTAGCATTATTGCCTTATACAAAAGCGATCCATTTTTTCGGTTGCATCAAGAGATTAAATTTGTTGAACCTGATTTTGAAAGAACGGCAAATAACAAAATTGGGTACACATTTAAAATGATGTTTTTTCTGCGAAAATATGTGAAGAATTATCAACCAGATACAATTTTAGCATTTAGTGAATGGACCAATCCTTATGTTGTATTAGCACTAAGTGGATTGCAGTATCCTTTATATCTAACAGATAGAATGAATCCATTGGCTAAACTTCCATTCCTAAGTGAACTGCTAAGAAAACACTTGTATGGCAAAGCCAATGGTATTATTGCTCAGTCAAATTTTGCAAAGGCAGTTCTTTTTAAAAAGACAAAATCACCAAATATTGCCGTAATTAACAATCCTGTAAATATTATTGAAAGAATAGATACACCAACTTTAAATCGAATAGTTACCGTTGGTCGTTTGGAAAAGGTAAAAGGGCATGAATATTTAATAAAGGCATTTGCAAAAATAAGTGATAATTCATGGGAACTAAGTATTGTTGGTGATGGGAGTGAAAGAACCAATTTAGAGAATTTGGCAAAAGAGTTAAAAGTGGAAAATAGAGTTATTTTTCATGGCCATTTATTAGACTTTAGAAAGCAATTATCAGAAGCTCAAATTTTTGTGTTGCCATCTTTGAAAGAAGTTTTCCCTAATGCTTTAATTGAAGCAATGACAGTGCCATTGGCGTGTGTGGCAAGTGATACGTTTCATGGGTATAATGAAATTATTAATAGTGGAGTGAATGGAATTTTAGTTACACCTGGAAATCCTTCTGAATTAACCGAGGCCATTAATAGGTTGATTGAAGATAAAAATCTAAGAGAATTATTAATGAGCAATGCTTTAAAAGTAAGAGTTGATTTAAAATTTGAAACAATAGCCCAAAATTATTTGGATGTAATTTTACCAAATCAATGATGATTAGAAAGCATTTAAGTAATATCCCTGGATGGCGAACCAAGCGCAAATTGATTGTTTTTGAATCAGACGATTGGGGTAGTATCAGAACGCGCAGCAAATGGGATTATACCCAGATGGTGAATAAGGGTTTGAATGTTGATAAATCTAATTTCACCAAATTTGATTGTCTTGAATCAAATGATGACCTTGAAAGATTGTTTAACGTATTGACGAGTTATACGGATATAAAGGGGAATCATCCTGTTTTTACTCCCATGTGTGTGGTTGCAAATCCGGATTTTGTTAAAATAACAGATTGTAATTTTGATGAATATCATTACGAACCATTCACAGAAACCTGTAATAAGTATCCAAATCACAATAATGTAATTAATCTTTGGAGGAAAGGTATAAAAGAAAACCTATTTGTGCCCGAGTTTCATGGTAGAGAGCACTTAAATTCATTGAGATGGATAAGATCTCTCCAACAATCCAACAAAGGGGTTCTATTGTCTTTTAATCATGGATCAATTGGAGGCTCAGAAATTTACGGTGAAAAAATTCCTCAATATTTAGCGGCATTTGACCCAGAATTTTTTGAAGATATTGAAAAGTTTAAAGATGTATTGATTTCGGGGGCTAATTTATTCAACAGTTTGTTGGGTTATTTTCCGCGCCATTTTGTAGCTTCGAATAAACCAGAACCTAAGGTTTTGGAAGAAACTTTACACGCAATAGGTATTAAATCATTGATCAGGTATAAGTTTCAAGTATATCCCAACGGGGATGGAACTACATCAAAAGAGATGAATTGGTTAGGAAAAAGAAATAGTTTGGGTCAATTGATTTTAACCAGAAATTGTGGGTTTGAACCGTCTGATCCATCTCTCTCAGATTGGAATGCAAGTTGTATGGATGAAATTTCAACTGCATTTTTTTGGTCTAAGCCTGCTGTTATTAGCACTCACAGGGTCAATTACGTTGGGTGTTTGGATCAGGCCAATGCAGATTCTGGTTTAAAGGCAATTGATGGATTATTAAATAGTATACTCAAAAGATGGCCTGATGCCGAATTTATAACTTCTACCAGACTTAGCGAAATAATTTCTAACAACAAATAATATCAAATAACAATTATGAACATTTACATTAAGGGCGTTGATTTAAAAACTTTCACAATTAGAAGGTTAAGGAAATTGAGTTTATTCAATAAGTTTTTTCCTCTGGGAACTGGCGGAAGTCCTGAATATTCTTTTAGGGTGTGGGCTAAGCATCTATCAAAATTGCGTAGTAATGGCATTACAGAAGTACCAGAAATTGTTGCTGAGCTTGGACCAGGTAGTACGTTAGGGGCAGGAATTGCGGCATTATTAAGTGGTTCAAAATCTTACTATGCATTAGATGTTCAAAATTACATCTCAAAGGAAGAATTATTGAGGGATTTTGATGCCATGGTTAAAATATTTAAAGAAAGGCGAATTACCGGTGAAATTTTCCCATCCGATTTATTACCCGATACCCAACTGGAAATATCTTTGAATGATGAGAGAATTGCTAGCATTAGAAAAGATATTCAAGAAAATGGGGCTAATGGAAAATACATCAAATATTTTGCTCCTTGGAATGATGATAAATTAGTAAAATATGATACTGTTGATTTCATTTTTTCTCAATGTGTCCTTGAACATGTTGATGGGTTAGAAGATTGTTACACTTCAATGAATAAGTGGATGAAAAAAGATGGGTATACCTCTCATTTAGTAGATTTTCAGTGTCATGCTTTTACCGAGAAATGGAATGGTCATTGGGCTTTTTCTGAAAAACAATGGATGTTTGTTAAAGGCAGTAATTCATGGGCCATTAATAGATTGCCTGCGTCAAAGCATATTGAGTTTATTAATAAAGCCAACTTTTCTACCATTGAATTCTTTAGAAGAAAAGAGAAAATTGAGTTAGGGATAAGCAGAGCCATGTTAGACAGCGAATTCTCCTACTTAACTGATGAGGATTTAGAAACAACATTTATAGATATTTTGCTGAAGAAATGAGGAGACCTATATTATTTCAAATTAATATAGAAGTAAATAGTGGCTCAACCGGAAGAATAGCCGAGCAAATTGGCCTTGTTGCCATGAAATCTGGTTTTGATAGCTATATAACTTTTGCTCGAGGTTATAATCAAAGTCAATCAAAAGTTATCAAAATTGGGAATAAGTTTTCTATATTATTTCACTTATTGAAAACAAGATTATTGGGCGAGCATTTAAATGGTTCTAGGTATGCAACGTTAAAATTAATTCAACAACTAAAAACCATTAATCCAGAGATCATTCATTTACATCAAATGCATGGATATTACTTGAATGTTCCATTGTTATTTGAGTTTTTGAGAGAATTTAATAAACCAGTTATTTGGACCTTACATGATTGTTGGGCATTTACAGGGCATTGTTCCTATTTCACCTTAGTTGGTTGTAACAAATGGAAAACTGAATGTAATAGCTGTCCTCAAAGCAAAAAATACCCCAAATCATTGTTTTTTGATAAATCTAAAAGCGAGTTTTATCAAAAAGATAAATTGTTCAATGCTATTAAAAATTTAACTTTTGTTGGTGTATCTGATTGGGTTGCAAACCTTGCTAAATCTTCTT
>CAMCJW010000064.1 GCA_945875195.1 Chitinophaga pinensis
CCATGAGGTAAATTCTCCCCCTCCGAAATATCATATTTACGCATCATATCTTGAAACGACTTTTCTGTCCAAAAGCCATTTTCATTGAATTTAACAAAGTACTTAAACTGCATTTTTTCTGGATTCTCTGCTGCAATTCCATTCACAAATACCTGTCCGTTTATTACAGCAATGCTATCACCCGCTATAGCCAAACAACGTTTAATATAATTCTCTTTCTTGTCAAATGGCCTGCCATCTTCATAAGGATAATTAAATACAACCACGTCATTATTTTTTACAGCACCAATAGCTGGCAAACGCTTATAAGGCATTTGCATAAAACTCAAATAACTAGGAACAGAATCTGTAAATGGCAAAATATTGTGCGAAAATGGGAAGGCCAAAGGTGTTACTGGCAACCTAGTTCCAAAATGAAATTTACTCACAAATAGAAAATCTCCAACCAACAATGATTTTTCCATGGAAGAAGTTGGAATGGTATAGGCTTCAATAAAATACGACCTAATTACCGTAGCAGCCAAAGTTGCAAACCATAAGGCATCACCCCATTCATAGGTCATGGCATTGTTAGGTTTATCAACCACTTTTACCAATGAAAGAACAAACAAAATTACATAGATTATAGGAGAAATTGCCAATGCTAAAATGCGAGTGAAATACAATATAATCAAAGAACACCCGTAAAAAACATTTAAAGCAACTATGCCAAATGAGGCTCCAGCACTAAGGTATAGCCCACCAATAATGAAATTCAACAGGCACCAAATGGAAACAATAATCCATTGCTTACGCGAAAAATTTTTAGGACTTTTGAAATAAAATTCGAAGGTAGATTTAAAATCAAATGTGGTATTCTGTGGCATATTTTTTTATTGTGTTAACGCAAAATAGGTTCAGACATTTTGCGCGAAAAATAGATTTAAATTAAACGGGATTAGAGAGAAGTAAAAGGTTATTTGATGATTTCATCCAAATTTAAAATGTCATCCATCGTAAAAATACCTTTTTTGCCAACAATCCATTCGGCAGCCAATAATGCACCCTTGGCAAAACCATATCGTGATTTGGCATCATGGGTAATCTCTATCGAATCAATCATTGATTCATATTTTACTTTATGAAGTCCAGTTACATCGCCTTCTCTAAACGATTCAATCAGCAATTCATGAGCCTTTACACTTTGCGAAGGTTGGTCTTTTCCAAATATAAGTCGCTCCTTTATGCTGGTTTTTGTCTTTATTTCATCCATGATATGCTTAGATAACGACAAGGCAGTGCCGCTAGGATAGTCTTTTTTTGCACTATGGTGAACTTCTTCAATTGATACATCATAGGTGTCAAAGTGAGCCATCATAGCAGCTAAAATCTTATTAATTTTATAGAACAAGTTTACTCCAATACTAAAGTTAGTACTGTGCACCATTGATTGCCCCTCTAGTAAACATTTTTCCTTAATTTCATCAAATTGATCATACCAACCTGTAGTGCCAACAACAATGGGTGTATTGGTTTCAAAACACTTTAAAATATTATCAACTGCAGCAGTAGGCATACTAAAATCAATGGCCACATCTACGTTTTTTAAACTCAAAGGCATAAAGTCATAGGCGTTTTCCAAAGTAACTTTGTAAACAATTTCGTGGCCTTTGGCAATAGCAACCTTCTCTATGGCCATTCCCATTTTGCCATATCCTAATAGCGCAATTTTCATTTATTTATCAAACTTTTATTTTTGGTCTTTCTAAATTTACATTAAAAATAGGGCAAAGCGGTTTGATCCTACTAATTTGTTGGGATAAAGATACGTTTTCGGAGTTAAAACAACAAGTCAATTTATAAATCAGGACATTGTTAATTTCAAAATTTCAATTTCAAGCTAACTCCTCCGTAATAACCTGCGTAACCCATTTGATATTGTGGCTTAATTTTCAAAGACAGCTTATCACTCACATCAAATCCTTTCAAATGCGCCTCTACTGCAGCATCTATTAAATTAAAGGTGTACCATGCGGCAATTCCTATTACGGATAAATCTCTTGATTTTTTATAACTTTCCCTCAAGGAATAAAGCATTTCTTCTGGAACATTTTCATATTCAGGATTTGTGATAGGCTCATTGTTGATCTTTTGAATATAAGCCGCTCTAACCTCATTATAGGCCTTGTCATAAAAGATAAATGAATAAGTAAGAACCCCAAAGCCTACATAAATTACAGGTACTTTCCAATAACTGTGGTTATAAATCTGCCCCCCTCCTGGAATAATGGATAACAGGACAGCTTTTTTCACAGAACCATCTCCATGCACCAACTTCTCAGCATCATTCTTAGGAACCTCTGTATTCTGATCAATCGCCTGTGATTTAGCGGCAGTTAGGAAGAACAAAAAACAGGTCAAAAATAAACTGATTCTTCTTATCACAATAAGTCGATGATGCGTTTAAGATCTTGCTGCGATTTAAATGGAATGGAAACAGAACCTCTGCCCCTTTCATCTGCCTTAATTTTAACTTTGGTTTCAAATTTATTACTCAATGATTTTTGAAACTCCACAAATCCGGAAGGTAAGTCAATTTTCTTTTTAGCTATTACCTGAGGCTTTGTTTCATCGTCTTTTCTTTCATGGGCTGCCCTAACAAAATTCTCTACCTCGCGCACCGACAAGCCATCTTCAACCATTTTATTAAATAGGAATTGCTGCTCATCACTGTTATCCATATTAATGATTGCGCGGGCATGGCCCATAGAAATCTGATTATCTCTAATAGCAGCTTGTATGTTATCTGGTAATTTTACCAATCTTAAATAGTTGTTTACCGTCGACCTATTTTTACCAACTCTTTCTCCCAATTGTTCTTGGTTCAAATTGCACTCATCTACCAATCTTTTGTAACTAAATGCAATTTCCATGGCGTTCAGTTCCTCACGTTGAATATTCTCAATCAAGGCCATTTCTAGCATTCCTTGATCATCGGCCAAGCGAATAAATGCCGGAATCATTGTTAAGCCTGCAATTCTAGAAGCCCTAGTTCTGCGCTCCCCACTAATAATTTGGTAGCTATCGTATCCTAATTTTCTAACGGTAATTGGTTGAATAATGCCATGAACCCTGATAGATTCAGCCAACTCATTCAATGCTTCCTCCTCAAATTCTTCACGAGGTTGAAATGGGTTTGCCTGAACCTGGCTAATTGGAATTTCACTTATACTATGCAATGGCTTAGATTCTGTTGCGGTAATGTCTGTGCTTGCATTTTCTAACAAGGCACTTAAGCCCCTGCCTAGGGCGTTTCTTTGTTTATTGCTCATCTCTACTTTTTCTCCTTTACAATCAATTCAACTCGTGTTTAGATTCCATCATACTGGTTTTGGTTAAACCGTTTTTATGCAATAATTCTTTGGCTAGGTTCAAATAGTTAACTGCTCCCTTGCTTTCTGCATCATGAGTTATAACGGCCACGCCAAAACTTGGAGCCTCGCTTAACTTGGTATTTCTTTGAATAATGGTATCAAAAACCAAATCTTGAAAGTGCATTTTAACCTCTTCAACCACCTGATTGCTCAGACGCAAACGCATATCGTACATGGTTAATAATAAACCTTCTATTTGTAAATCTACATTCAAGTTGGTTTGAATAATTTTAACAGTATTTAACAACTTTCCTAAGCCCTCTAGAGCAAAATACTCACATTGAACAGGTATAATAACAGAATCACTTGCTACCAAAGAATTGGTTGTAATTAAACCCAAAGATGGAGAACAATCTATGATAACAAAATCATACATACCTTTTAATTTCTCTAAGGCATGGTGCATGATACGCTCTCTGTTTGGTACATTAATTAATTCAATTTCTGCACCAACCAAATCAATATTGGAAGGCAAGATATCCAAGTAGGAAAAGTCGGTTGCCAAAATAGCATCCTTGGCTGGAACCTCATTTACCAGTACCTCATACAATCCTGTTCTTACATCTTTAGGGTCAAAACCCAAACCAGAGGTGGTATTGGCTTGCGGATCTGCATCAATAACCAAGGTTTTAAATTCTAAAACAGCTAAACTAGCCGCCAAATTAATGGCTGTTGTGGTTTTTCCTACTCCACCTTTTTGATTCACAATTGCTATCGTTTTACCCATATGTTTAAATGGTGAATTTCTCACCCGATTTTAATAATACCAATTCTACCCCTTTGTTTTTGAAAAATGCTATTGATGATTCATGATCAATAACTATATATCCAAATGTATCATAATGTAAACCAATAACGCGCTTACAATTGATAAAATTACTTGCCAATGCTGCATCCCCTGCATCCATTGTAAAATTGCCACCTATTGGCATCAATGCCAAGTCAATTTTATTTAACTCACCTATAAGCTTCATTTCTAAGCTCAAACCAGTATCACCACTGTAATAAACTGTTTTGCCTTCAAAGCTTATTAAAAATCCTGCCGCCACCCCAGCATAAGAACCATCGGAAAAACTACTGCTATGCGCAGCAAAAGTCATCTGCAAATTACCAAATGGAAAACTTCTTTTACCTCCAACATTCATTGGGTGAACATTTTTAATCTCTTGCTTTTCTAACCAAGTGGTTATTTCCCAGGACGCAATTACCAAGGCTCCTGTTTTATTAGCTAAATAAACCAAGTCTGCCGTATGATCGGAATGTCCATGACTAACCAAAATATAATCAGCCTCAATTTGATCTATGGCAATATCCTTTGCAAACTCATTGCCTCTTATAAATGGATCAAATAGCAGCTTTTTACCAGCTATTTCCAAAATAAAACAAGAATGTCCGTAATAAGTTATTTCCATCTTTCCGTGAAACATTCGTTCGCATTGCGTGGAACGTTGTTTATTCTTCAAATAACGAAATTGAAAATGGCAACTAATACACCACATATCAACAGGGGTGTTGATTACTTTAATACCTGATATTAAGAATATTAAAAGTAATTCTTGCGTATGAAATAAAAAAATCAGGCATGAGTAGCCAGCAGTAAATCAATGTCTTTTTGGTAGATACTCAAGCGCTTACCCAAATGCTTATGGGTTAAATTGCCTCTGTAAATATAAACCCCATTTCTTACCTCTGGGTTCGCATACAAGAAATCAGCAAAGTTTTTTGATTCAGCAATTCTCAATAGCAAGGGCGTTAAAATATTACTCAAAGCATAACTTGCAGTTCTGCAAACATTGGAGGTAATATTAGGAACACAATAATGGATTACACCATGTTTCACAAAGGTTGGCTTTGCATGAGAAGTTATCTCTGAAGTTTCAAAAACACCACCTTGGTCAATGCTAATATCTAAAATAACACTGGCTGGCTTCATGAGTGTAACCAATTCTTCGTGCACAATAACTGGGCTCCTGCCCTCTTCGCTCCTGATGCACCCAATAACAACATCGGCCGATATTAAAGCTTTTTGCAATATTTTAGGGTGTATCAAAGAAGTAAATATACCTTGACCCAAATTGCTCTGCAGCCTTCTTAACTTAGCCAATGAATGATCAAAAACCTTCACTGTTGCACCTTTTCCAATAGCAACCTTCGCTGCATATTCACCTACTGTACCAGCACCAATAATAACAATCTCTGTGGGTGGAATGCCAGAAACACCGCCCAACATTTCACCTTTTCCACCACCACTGATACTCAATAAATCAGAAGCAATTGAGATAGCAGTTATACCCGCTATTTCGCTTAAACTCCTTATAATTGGATAAATGCCATCCACATCTTTTAAATATTCGAAAGCAATGGCATTAATTTTTTTCTGCATCATTGCCCTAATATAAGGTTCAGATTTTGCCCCATGTTGCAATGCCGAAATCAATAATTTATCAGGATTGAATAAAGCTAATTCTTCTAAAGTAGGTGGTTCTACTTTCACAATTACATCAGCTTTATACAATTCATTTTTATCGTAACAAATTTTAGCTCCTGCTTCACTGTATTCTTTATCTGTAAAATTTGCTTGCTTACCAGCATTAGTCTCAATCCAAACCTCATTCCCATTGTTCACCAATTGTTGAACCGAAGAGGGTGTTAATGAAATTCTATGCTCCTGAAGTGTAGTTTCTTTTGGAACCCCTATGTACAAAGTTTTATGAGGGAAATTTACTTCAAGTAAAGCTTCTTTAGGCTGAAGGCTGGCTTGTCTTGCTAGGTCACTAAAACCAAAGGATGAATGTTCGGCCATAATAAAGTAATTTGTGTTTAACCAAAGATACTTCTTAATATGAATTTTGCAATGGCAAAAATCTAATTTGCTGTTACAATGCAGTTACCACTCGACCTGCAACAGCTAATTGAATGTCAAAATACCTACTCGGCTCATTCTCTAAAATACTGTCGATTTTTTCGGGCCACTCAATCAAACAAATTTTGCCGCTATCAAAGTAGGTTTCAAAACCTATATCATAAACCTCTTCTATATTTTTTATCCTATAGAAATCAAAATGATAAATAAGATTACCCTTTCTAGTTGTATATTCATTTACCAGAGAAAAAGTAGGACTATTTACATCGCCTACCACTTCCAGTTCTCTGCAAATGGAAGCAATTAAAGTTGTTTTGCCTGCTCCCATTTGGCCTTTAAAACACCAAAGTTTATCCTTGCCAGCTGTTTCTATAACCCATTTGGCAGCTTCATTTAATTCATGAATGCTGTAATTAAAGTGAGTAATTTCCTTATTGGACATGGCTCCTTCTGTGCAATTCGGTTTGAACCAAACTAAATTCTCTACCTGCTTGCCCTTTTACACTAGTGTTCTCTTGAGCCCGGCGAAACAAGTACGGCAATACTGCCTTTACTGGTCCGTAAGGTAAATACTTGGCCACACAATAGCCGGCATGACTTAAGTTGTAACTCAAGTTATCACTCATCCCAAATAATTGCGAAAAATAAACCCTCTGATCATTGGGTGCTAAACCTTTTTCCTTCATCAATTCAATGAGGTATTTACAACTATCTTCATTGTGGGTGCCACAACAAATTGAAACCTTTTCTATTCGTTCAACACAAAACTTTAAACCCGCATTGTAATCCCTATCACTAGCATCTTTATTGGGTTGAATAGGATTTATATAACCCATGTCTAACGCACGTTGAGACTCTTTTTCCATATAGGCTCCTCTCACCAATTTAACCCCATAAAAATAATTATTGTCATAGGCATAATCAACAGAACTTTTCAAAAAAGCCAAACGATCATGTCTATAAAACTGAATGGTATTAAAAATAATTGCCCTTTCTCTATTAAAAAGTTGCATCATGTCTAAAACCATTCCATCTATGGTATCTTGAATCCAACTTTCTTCTGCATCTACAAACAGCCTCACATTGCTTTGGTGGGCAGTTTCACATATCAACCTAAATCGGCGCTTTACTTCTTCAAATTCTTCGGATTCTTTATCGTTTAGGTTTTCCTTGTAATTTACCTTTCTAAGCAATTCAAAACGCGCAATACCTGTAACCTTAAAAACACTAAATGGGATACTCGTATTTCCTTTAGCCTTTAAAATTGTTCGAATTATTTCTTGAGCTGTAGCTTCAAAAATTTCCTCTTTCTCCTCACCTTCCACAGAATAATCTAAAATAGTTCCAACCCCATATTTGTGCATCAATTGAATGTTTTTTTCGCATTCATGGATATTTTCTCCACCACAAAACTGGTGAAAAACTGTTTTTTTGATTATTCCCTTAATTGGTAAGCCAACTTTAAAGCATAAATCAACCATTTTTGGGCCAGTTTGAACCAACCAATTATACCCAATTGCTTTATAAAGTACATAGGAATTTCTTAGCTCTTTATTAGTTTTTGTTTGAAATGCCAGCTGTGTATTAGAGAAATCTACCGATGAATGATTCATAATTTGTTAACATTAAATTGTAAGAGCCAATTTATAGCCTTATTTTGCAACACAAAAGTATTACTATAAACTCATTTCATGAAAGAAATTATACAAAAAGATTTTGACATATTCCTAGGTACAGATGTTTTGGAGAAACTCTCTGAAATACTGATAAATAACGAATATTCAAAAATATTTGTAGTCATGGATAGCAATACTCATAAGTTTTGCTGGCCTATTTTAAGTCCCTACATCATGAATTACGAAATTATTGTAATTCCAGCAGGAGAAGCCAACAAAACACTAAAATATGCAGAAATCATTTGGGCAAAATTTCAAGAATTATTTGCCGATAGGCGTGCAGTTTTAATCAATTTAGGCGGCGGTGTTATCAGTGATTTGGGTGGTTTTTGCGCAGCAACCTACAAAAGAGGTATTGATTTTATCAATATCCCAACAACCTTACTTTCAATGGTAGATGCTAGTATTGGTGGCAAATTAGGTGTTGATTTCAACTCTTTAAAAAATGTAATTGGAGTTTTCCAAAATCCAAAATATATCTTTATCAATCCCAACTTTTTAAACACTTTGCCTCAAGACGAAAAAAGAAATGGATTGGCAGAGGTATGCAAACACGCCCTAATTGAAGATAAATCCTTATTTCAAAAACTAGAATCCATTACCTCACACGATTGGGAAAATGCAGGTCCATTGATTTTTCAATCTGTAAAAATTAAGGTGGCCATTGTAAAAAAAGATCCTTTAGAAAAAGATATTCGCAAAGCCCTCAATTTTGGTCATACCATTGGCCATGCCATTGAAACAAATTCACTGTTAAACGATGAGGTTCCCCTTAAACATGGTGAGGCTGTTGCCATTGGCATAATTTGCGAAGCATATATTAGTAAAGCAATTATGGGCTTATCTGGCAGCGAACTCCAAAGAATTACAGATTACTTCATGCAACGTTTTCCCAAATATAAAGGCAAACTCAATACGGCTAAATTAATTGAAGTCATGAAAAATGACAAGAAAAATAGAGAAGGCATCATCAACTTTTCACTACTTAAAAAGATTGGAAAAGTTAAAATTGATGTCAATTGTCATGATGAATTGATTGAAAAAGCCATCAATTATTACAAAGGTTTGCCTGCATGAATAAGGTTTTAATAGAAACGGATGAAACAAACCTAGTTGCGACCATTCAACTGCCTGCCTCAAAAAGTATCAGCAATAGGGCATTCATTTTACAACAAATAATTCAACAAAAAACAGGAAAATCCATAGCCATCCTTTACCCATCTGAGGCAGATGATACCCTTATTTTAAAGCAAGCGCTGGCTGATCCAAATGGAATAATAAATATAAAAAATGCTGGCACATGCCTACGTTTTTTAACCGCTTATTTTGCTGCAACACCAGGTATTATTGTCACACTTACTGGTAGCGAAAGGATGAAACAAAGGCCCATAGAACCTCTAGTTTCGGCTTTAATAAAATTGGGTGCTTCTATCTCCTATTTAGAAGAAAACTATTGCCTACCAATTCAAATTAAAGGCAGCAAACTAACTGGTGGCACTATTGATATTCCTGCAAATGAGTCAAGTCAGTTTGCCTCAGCGCTTATGCTAGTTGCTCCACTTATGAATGAGCCATTAATCCTCCAATTATCAGGTAGTATTATTAGCAAAGAGTATATCGGTATGACCCAAACCATGTTAAATCAGTTTGGTTTCAATTGTAAAATTAGCGACAACTATTCATTGGTTCAAACCGAAAATAGCTTAAAAGAAGAATTGGCCGAAAGCTATACTATTGAAGCAGATTGGAGCAGCGCAGCCTTTTTTTATGAGGCAGCAGTTATTGCAGATAAAGCAGATATCTTATTTCCACGACTAAAATTAAACTCCATTCAAGGCGATGTAATTCTAGCAAAATGGATGGAAGAACTTGGCATACGAACCATTGAAAAGGAAGAAGGCATTTACATTACAAAAGGCAAATTACCTGCTAAATCAAATTTCGAATTCAACTTTTCAGATAACCCCGACCTAGCACCAGCGATGATTTGCGCCACCGCTGGGGCATCTTATATCTTAAATGCCACAGGAATAAGCAGCCTAGCTTACAAAGAAAGCAACCGCATTGAGGCCTTGGAAAAGGGTTTGCAGCAATTGCATTACAAAGTAAAAACCAGCTCAAACTCCCTAGAACACGATGGTTTGCAACACGCATTTTACGAAAACAACGTTATTGAAACCCAAGAAGACCATAGAATAACTATGGCCTTTGCCGTGCTAGCCATTCTTCAATCTTCTATTGTTTTAAGCGAAACGGAATCTGTTGTAAAATCTTTCCCTAACTTTTGGCAAGAAGCGGCAAAGATTGGCATCAATGTCCGTCTAAGTAAAGCTCAACAGAAGCAGCGTAAATAAACACATAATTCTGTTTTAAATATTTTCCTAGCTTATTGACTTTTTGAACCAAAAAGCTATCTTGTTGTATGCAATTTAGTAAACGACAATTTTTAAAATCATTGGCTATTGGGGCATTATTGCCTTTTGAAGCAAAGAGTAAAAGTATTTTACAAAGCTTCCATAAACCCAATTACAGCGTTCCCTTTACTAGTAATTGGGATGAAATTAGAAGTCACTACCTATTAAAAAAGGAATACATCAATCTAGAAAATGGCTATTACAGTATTATGGCCCAGCCTGTATTGGAAGCATATTTACAGGATATTCAAAAAATAAATTTAGAAGGCTCCTACTATTTGCGTACAGTTCAATTTGATGATAAATTGAACACAAAACAACGGCTGGCCAATTATTTGGGATGTGAACCAGAGGAGTTAATTATCACCCGCAATACCACAGAATCACTAGATACAGTTATATCAGGCATAGATTGGAAGCCAGGCGATGAAGCTGTAATGGCTGAGCAAGATTATGGCAGTATGTTAGATATGTTTAAGCAACAAGCCAATAGGTATGGCATTACAAACAAGAAAATTTCTTTACCTATTGATCCAAAAACAGATGAGGAAATAGTTGACTTATATGCGCAGGCCATTACTAAGAAAACTAGATTGCTAATGGTTTGCCACATGGTTAACATAAGCGGGCAAATACTACCTATAAAAAAGATTTGCGACATGGCGCATAGCAAGGGTGTGCAAGTAATGGTTGATGGTGCGCACGCAGTATCTCAGATTAATTTTAAACTATCTGATTTGGGCTGTGATTATTATGGAAGTAGCCTGCACAAATGGCTTGGTTGTCCGCTTGGAGCAGGAATACTATACGTAAAGAAAGAAAATATTGAAGCCTTGTGGCCAATTTATGGGGAGTATGGTGTATCCAAAACAAACATCGCGAAACTAAATCATACCGGCACACACCCAGTGGCAACAGATATTGCCATCAACCATGCCTTAGATTATAGTTTATGGATTGGCATAGAAAATAAGGAAAAGCGATTAAGGTACTTGCAGAATTATTGGATAGATAAAGTTAGCAGTCACAAAAATATTGTCATCAATACACCAAGCAATAAAACCAGAAGTTGCGGAATTGCAAATGTTGGCATTAAAGGCATAGACGCAATAGAGCTAGCAAAAATTCTTTTGAACCAATATAAAATTTGGACAGTAGGAATAAACACGGCAAATATTCATGGCGTAAGAATTACTCCACATCTCTATACAACAGAAAAAGAACTCAACACACTAGTAGATGCCTTAATTGAAATAAGCAATCTTACCAAATAGGATACCTTTTCTAATAAACTTTAGTTTGAACTACAAAAAAACAAAGGAACAATTATCAAATAAAAGATATTTTAAAATTGTAATTTAAATATAAAAAATATTGGCGCTTCAGCGACCCTGTAGTAAAAAAAATCGTTGCTTTCTTTGTAGTAAAAAATAAACATAAAAAAAACCTCCAAACTTGCGTAAGGAGGTTTTTAAGAATCTGGCAACGACATACTTTCCCAGGTATTACCCAAGTATCATCTGCGCTGATGGGCTTAACTACTCTGTTCGGAAAGGGAAGAGGTGGACACCATCGCTAAAGTCA
>CAMCJW010000065.1 GCA_945875195.1 Chitinophaga pinensis
AAAAACACAGGAATGGCCCAGTAAAGTATTTTAATAGTTTTTTGATACCAAGTAGGTCGGTCTTTAATTAGCACCTTGATGGCCTGCCAAATGTATAAATCTAGTAAAACGATAAATAGGGTAACCCCTAAAAACATCTTCAACCTAAAAGACTGCATATTGTATAATTATTATCACTCAAAAATATCAAAAGAAAAGCAAGAATGCTGCTGCAATGATAGAAAGGAATTAAGTATAATACATCAATAGATTTCCTCAATTTTAAACATAATCAAGAAAAAAAAATGAATTTGCAGAGAATCTCAATTTCTTTAGTAAAATTGCATGGGTTATATGGGTAAAACAAGCAAAGCATTCAGCAAAAAATTAGTACAACTGAAAGATTTCATTTGGCGAATTGCCATACTTTCTTTTCAAGTAAGCTTGTTTTTCATTATCATTTATAGAATGTTACCAGTTCCAATTACACCTTTGCCGATAGTAAGAGTATTTGAACAAGCATTTGGCGACGATCCAGTTAAGTTAAATAAAGATTGGGAAAGCATTGAGAGTTTAGGCAAAAATATCTGTTTGGCTAGTTTAACTTCTGAAGACCCTAAATTTTTCCAACACTACGGTTTTGATTTTGAACAAATAATTGAATCATTAAAAAAGAGTTTTGATAAGGGAAAAAAACCAAGAGGAGCAAGCACTATTAGCCAGCAAACTGCTAAAAACTTGTTCTTTACTCCATCAAGAAGTTGGATTAGAAAAGGTCTAGAAGTTTATGTTACTGTTGCACTAGAATTATTTTGGACAAAGAAAAGAATCTTGGAAGTTTACCTGAATATTATTGAAATGGGCAATGGTATTTATGGTGCAGAGGCAGCAGCTTTATTTTACTTCAATAAATCGTCTTCAAATTTAAGCACGCGTGAAGCAGCAGCTATTGCTGCATGTTATCCAAATCCAAGGAGGTGGAAGGCAAATAAACCATCGAAATACATCAGAAGGAAACAAGAACTCATTGTGAGGTATATGTACAAAATTGGTCCTTTACCGTGGGAGAAGAAGTCAAAAAAGAGATAAAAAAAATACTCCTTACAAATCTGTAAGGAGTATTTTTTTTATTTCTTATCTCTTAAATCCTCATCGCCAACCCTAGGTCTGGGTTTTTGAACAGGTCTAATAATCCTAAATTCTACTTTTCTATCAAGGCCTTCAGTGCTCATTTTATATTTTTGCACATAGGGGTCTTTTGATGAAAAAACGAGCATTCTATCTTTGTCAATTTCGTATACTTTGAATAATTTTCTTTTAACTTCCAATGCCCTTCTTTCTGCCAAAGTTAATTGAGTTAAATTAGGCTTATTGTTGTCGGCATGACCAATTATAACCAATGAGGCGGAAGTATCAACCAGAAGAATCCTAGCTATTTGTTGTAACAAATTATATTGCTCAACATGCACCGTAAAATGATTTGGAGGGAAGATAATTGTTGGTAAGCCATAACCACTTTTACTAATAGTAACAAAATCTGATTGAGGTATAGAATCGTTTAATCTATATATTACTTCTGATGAATCATTATAACCATTGGCACCTGCACCAGCAATACCTGAAGGGAAATATAAGCCAACAGATTTATTAAAACCATATGGATCTGGATCTATTGAATCAGGAATACCATCATCATCACTGTCTAAGGTAACACCTTTGGCATCAACCTTAAAGCCTGGCTTTGTTTCCTTTTCTTTATCCAGGTAATCTGGAATACCATCTTGATCAGTATCTACTTTCATGGCTTCAGCCTCATCTTTGGCATTTTTCAATTCACGATAGATTTTATCTACAGGGTTACTCCAATCAATATGTGTAGGTTGATTTTTAGTAGTGATATTATAAACGATACTAGCCACAAAGTAGCCATTACCATCCTGCAAGGTACCAGATTGAGGTGCCAAATCAAGGTTGTCATTTGTACCAATATTATAATTAAACTCACACCCAATATCTATATTTTTGGTTACTTTTCTTTTGTAGCCCAAGGTTAATGGCAAAACAAGAAAAGATTCGTTAATTTTACGTGTAACCCCTGATGGCGTATCAGGGTTTTGTCTAGAGCCGTTTACAGATTCCCTGCTTAAACCAAAACCAAAATAAAAATTATTTTTCGGAAAACTTTGACGAAAATCAACTCCACCTAAATTAAACAATAATTGCAAATTGATATTACTGACATCCGATTTAAAGTAAGAGTTGGTTACATCATTTTTAGAATCTAGGCCTCCAGAAAATTGACCTTGAAGATATTGCAAACGTAAACCCATGATGTGGCTAAATGAATATTTAGCAAAAAAACCAAATCCAGGATATATGGCATCAGCTTTTACATCCCCAGAAAAAAAAGTCATACCAAAATTTGCGCCAAGTGACACTTTACCATAACTGGTCTCTGGAATGATATTCATGGTATCGGAATCCTTTTTGGGTTTAGGTTTACCCTTTCCAGAATCGTTTAGCACGCTCATATCTGGCGCATCTAGCTTCCCTTCCGACCCTTTTTTGGAGGTGTTTTGAGCCACAGAAATAGTGGCAAACAAAACTAAAAATATAATAAAAAAATTAACTCTCATACAATGGGACTTTGCATTTTAAAATATCTGCTAAGTTAACTGATTAAACGAGAACCAATAAATTTCTATGTGTCAGTTATCTACAACCTATTGTTTATTGTACATATAAATCCAAGAACCATCAGCAAAAGCTGCATCACCTTTGGCGGTGGAATAACCTGCTTCCATAATAGTATAATGATTCCAATCAACTAAGTTATTCCAAGGTTTAGCAGTAAATTTAATAGTAACACCCGCAGACAATTTCTTGGGTTTGTTTTGTGCGAAAATATAATCGATATACAGAGAAGCAAGAAAGCGGCAGCGGCCTTTCTGTGACAGGTTAAGTGGGTTTTGAGCGTCAAAGTTTTAAATATAAAATCAAACGTAACCATAATTATTCGTTTGTAAAATAAAGAATTCGTTATTTGCCATGCCTTTATGGGTATTCAATTAAACCTAACATGGAAACACTAAAAACACAAAATAACGAACTTAACCGCTTATCTAAAGAAAACTTCAAGTTGTCTTTAAAATCAAACATTTACATCATTTTAGATAACTTAAGAAGCGGAAACAATATTGGTTCTATATTTAGGAGCTCTGATGCCTTTAGGATAAAAAACATATACATCTCAGGGAGTTCCGCCATCCCTCCTAACAAAGAAATTTTAAAAACAGCGCTTGGTGCAACTGAAACAATAGACTGGGAATACATCGAAAATCCATTAGAAATAGTTAAAAATTTACAAGAAAATGGAGTTAAGGTATTTGCCATTGAACAAGCTTCTAATAGTATCCTTTTGAATCAATTTTTCATTGAATCGCATGAACAAATAGGCTTAATTTTCGGAAATGAGGTAGAAGGCGTTAGTCAGGAATTGATAAACATTTGCAATGGATGCATAGAAATCCCTCAATTTGGGACCAAGCACTCCCTAAATGTGGCAGTTTCTTCTGGTATTGTATTGTGGCATTTAACCAATCAATTACTAAACCAAAATGAACAAACTAATCTTCACAAATAGCTAATTCGCCAGAGAAGGGCTCAATTATTTCAACAATCCGAGGCAAAAGTGGCTCTTCAAACATCAGCTCCATTTGCATGAGGGTTTCAATACGTTCTTGAAAAACACCGTTTGGAAACAACCTCGATCGTAATTTTAACATCCTATCAATTTGGATTTGTTCATTTGATTCCAAGACCCTTTTAATGTCTGTTGACTTACTTTTATAAAATTCCTTTGTCTTTAATTTTGATTCCAAAAACTCCTTGCTAATCTGCGTATCCATTGGCCTAATGGCCTCTACCAATAGCTGCATGTCATTTAAAATGGTTTCAAATTTCTCTTGAAAATTTAAAGGTTGAACCCTTTCATTCAATCTTTGGGTTGCGATTTTTTCCGACTCTAGGATATCAGATAATTCTAATCCCAACTTTTCAATTTTTTCTTTTAAACCCTTACCCAAAACTAAATTCATAAAACGCAAAACAACCATAGGGTATTGAATATGGAATGCCTCAAAATTCGATTTCAGTTGTAACCAATAAGCTACTTCTCCAGGACCTCCTACATAGGCCAAATTGGGAAGAATAGTTTCTTGATAAAGAGGCCTTAGATTCACGTTTGGACTAAACCGTTCTGGCTTGGTTTCAATTTCATACTTCAATTCCTCTGGAGTAAATGTATGCTCTCCCTCAGACAAAGTAAATAAGTCGCCTTGCTTTTTAATCATTCTTCTGACAGAGTTTTCATCCAAATAAAAGAAATTAATTGGTCGCGCGTTAATTTGAAGTTTATACCTTTGTTCTAATATTTTATCTGAAACTATTTGTGCAGTAAAAGTGGTTTGATCCAAAATATCACTTTTCATCACGTGGGAAAATTTAGCTTTTAGCTCCTTGCTATTGGGATCTAAAATGACCAAACCAAATTCATGAAACAATAAGTGGTAAAAACGAATAGTTGCATCTGCCAAGTTAAATGATTTTTGATAAGCAAAATTTATTTTCTCTTGCCAATTCTGTGCAATTTGGTTCGAACCTAAAGCAACGCTTAATTGTTCAATTGCTACAGCCATATCGTTTAGGGTTAATTTACCCGTAGCCTTAGATTCAGCATCTTTCTCCCAAGTTATGGTCTTGCCAAAAAGATAAGTGCTTTTTATTTCTTCAAAATCATGGTCCTCCGAAGCCAACCAGAGGATTGGAATAAACTTCTTATTAGGAAATCTATCATTTAAATCAGCCGCCAATTTTATAGCTGTGAGTATTTTATAACTCATAAATAAGGTACCGCCAAATAAACTCAATTGGTGCCCAGTTGTTATAGTAAAACTATTTGCCTCCCCTAAACTTAGTATGTTGTTATAAGTTTTAGAAATATGCTCAGGCTCAATGCCAGCTTTTTTATATTGTGTCAATAAATGTTGAACCAAAACAGCCCTATCCTCAATTGGCATTATTTTGGAATCAATCAATTTCTCTATTCCATCCGCTTGGTGCCAAGTGCTTACAAAATCTTTTAAGAATATATCCTTATTAAGATAATCTTTTACAATTGGAGGAACCAATTGAGTTTCTGACAAAGAAAGGGATGAAATGAGTTTTAACATTTAGCTTATAACCTTTCCAAACAAATCGAAATCTTCAGCCGATTCAATTAAAACATTGGCAAAATCACCCAAACGAACATAATTAGTGCTAGCGTCTACCAATACTTCGTTGTCAACTTCCGGACTATCAAATTCGGTTCGGCCAATAAAATAGCCACCTTCTTTTCTATCGAATAAAACTTTTAAAACCTGACCAACTCTAGTTTTATTTATTTCTGTACTAATCGACTGCTGTAAATCCATCACCATGGCGGCTCGTTCTTCTTTTACATTTTGCGGCAAATCGTCAACCAAAGTTCCAGAATAGGTTCCTTCCTCGTGGCTATAGGTAAAGATACCTAATCTATCAAACCTGTTGCGTTTTACAAATTCCAATAAGTCTTTAAAATCTTGTTCGGTTTCGCCAGGATGTCCTGCAATAAGTGTTGTTCGTATGGCAATTCCTGGTACTTTTTCTCTAATGGTTTGAACCAACTCCTCGGTTCTTTTGGTGGTGATCCCACGACGCATGAGCTTCAGCATATTGTCGCTCACATGTTGCAAAGGGATATCGATATACTTACATATATTATCGCGTTCAGCCATTACCTCTAGCGCATCTAGCGGAAATTGAGAAGGATAAGCGTAATGCAATCGAATCCATTCTACACCTTCAATATCCGAAATTCTTCTTAATAGCTCGGCCAATTTGCGTTCGCCATATAAATCTAAACCATAAAAGGTACTGTCTTGCGCAATCAAAAGTATTTCCTTGGTACCATTTTTAACAAGTCCTTTTACCTCTGCCTCAATTTGCTCAAAACTTTTTGAAACATGTTTTCCTCTCATGATAGGTATTGCGCAAAAAGAACAAGGCCTATCACAGCCTTCCGAAATTTTTAAATAGGCATAATGAGCTGGAGTTGTGGTTACCCTCTCTCCTATTAATTCATGTTTATAATCTGCGCCAAGTGCTTGCAAAAGTTGAGGTAAATGAGTGGTACCAAAATATTGATCCACCTCTGTAATTTCCTTTTCTAAATCTGGCTTATACCTTTGAGATAAACAACCGGTAACGTATAATTTCTCTATCTCTCCCGCCTCTTTGGCTTCGGCCCAGCGCACAATGGTATTGATACTTTCTTCTTTTGCATTATCAATAAAACCGCAAGTATTGATGATAACAATGTTAGCATCATCCGTTTCAGATTCGTGCTCCACTACAAAGTTATTTGCCTTTAGCTGGCTATATAAAACTTCACTGTCAACAATATTTTTTGAACAACCAAGTGTTATAATATTGATCTTATCTTTTTTTAATGTTTTAGTTTTCAAATGAACTAGCTTTTAAATAATGAATCCACAAACTCATGCTTGTCGAATAACTGTAAGTCGTCGATACCTTCCCCTACACCAATATATTTAACTGGAATTTTAAACTGATCGGCAACACCAATTACCACGCCTCCTTTGGCGGTTCCATCTAATTTTGTTAACGCCAAGGCATTTACTTCTGTGGCAGCAGTAAAATGTTTGGCTTGTTCAAAGGCATTTTGCCCGGTACTTGCATCTAAAACCAAAAGAATTTCATGAGGGGCATCCACAATCACTTTTTGCATCACTCGCTTAATTTTGGTCAATTCATTCATCAAACCAATTTTATTATGGAGCCTACCTGCCGTATCAATGATTACCACGTCTGCGTCCATTTCAACAGCTTTTTGAACGGTATCAAAAGCTACTGAAGCTGGGTCGGTATTCATGCCGTGTGAAATAACAGGTACATCATTTCTGCTTCCCCAAATCTTCAATTGTTCAACGGCAGCCGCTCTAAAAGTATCGCCAGCACCTAAAACAACTTTTTTTCCGGCCTTTTTGTATTGGTTTGCCATTTTTCCAATGGTAGTAGTTTTACCAACGCCATTCACACCAACTACCATAACTACATATGGTTTCACGCCTTTTAGGTCGGTAAAATCGGTGGGAATTTGCGACTTATTCTCATCCATTAGTTTACTAACCTCTTCACGCAGTAAATTGTTTAGTTCGGAGGTTCCTACATATTTATCAGCAGCAACGCGCTTTTGAAGGCGATCAATAATTTTCAATGTGGTTTCAATCCCAACATCGCTGCCAACCAAAATCTCCTCTAATTCATCCAAAAATGAATCGTCAACAGAACTTTTACCAACAAGCGCTTTACTAATTTTATCGAGCAAACTGGTTTTGGTTTTCTCCAAACCTTGGTCGAGGCGCTCCTTTTTATCCTTACTAAAAAAACTAAAGATTCCCATGATTAAACCATTAATATTAAAACAAAAAAAGCATCCTGCTTTGAACAGAATGCTTTATTGAATGAGTGTATCAAAGAGTTACTTTTTAAAGTAAGTCTTTACCGCCTCGTTGGAGACAATCTCCGATTTAAACGAGTAAGAGCCTTTTGCGTTTTTAACTGCTCTATAAACCTTAGCAAAATCTTTACCTGCTCCGGTTTTTAATGTTGCAACAACCTTCTTTGCCATGTCTTAATTATTTAATTTCTTTATGAACAGTAACCTTCTTCATAATTGAATTGTATTTTTTCAATTCAATACGCTCGGTTGTATTTTTACGATTTTTAGTAGTAATGTATCTGCTAGTTCCAGCCAAACCACTATTCTTATGCTCGGTGCATTCTAAAATTACTTGAATTCTATTACCTTTTCTTGCCATTGCTTTATATCTCCCTCTTAAATTACGCCGTTACGGATGTACTCGTTCAATACAGAACTGATACCCCTTTTGTTAATGGTTTTAATTGCTTTAGTAGATACCTTTAAGGTAATCCAGCGGTTTTCTTCAGGTATAAAGAATTTCTTTTCCTGCAAATTTGGGTAAAAGCGACGTTTGGTCTTACGGTTTGAGTGAGACACTTTATTACCCACCATAGGGCGCTTACCGGTTAAATCACATACTCTCATGACAATATTTTCTTCAAAAGGACTGCAAATATCAGGCTTTTTTTCTTAAATACAATGATTTTAAAAAACTTTTCCAAGTGAATCGCAAATTGTCTGAATTTGGAAACACCCTAAAATTAGTCAAAATATTTATTTTCAAGAACTTAATGCAAAGCCTGCCCTTGAAACGGGGCTGCAATATCGTTAAATATTTTAGGAAGTTGGCAGTTGAAGCAAAATTAATTTGCTTTGCTGTAAAATAAATCAAAAAAATGGAATTCCAATTTATACTAGTTGAGCCAAATTATGCAGCAAATATTGCACTTATAAGCCTTAACCGACCAAAAGAATTAAATGCATTAAATTTACAATTGATGTTAGAGCTCAAGCAAGCTTTGGCGGAATTGGATGGGCAAGATGAGGTTAGATGTATTGTCATAACAGGAAATGAACAAGCATTTGCCGCAGGAGCGGATATCAAACAAATGGAAAGTAAAAATCCAATCGACCTGCTAAAAATAGATCAATTTGAAACTTGGGATCAAATAAGAAAAACCAAAAAGCCAATAATTGCTGCTGTTTCTGGCTTTTGTTTGGGAGGTGGTTGCGAATTGGCCATGACCTGCGATATGATCATAGCCAGTGAAACCGCTAAGTTTGGTCAGCCCGAAATTAAAATTGGCATTATGCCCGGAGCTGGAGGAACACAGAGGTTAACAAGAGCAGTTGGCAAAGCTTTGGCCATGGAAATGGTATTAACCGGAAAATTTATTTCTGGAGAAGAAGCTCAAAAAGCAGGATTGGTTAATAAAGTGGTTCCCGTTGAAGTATATTTAGACGAGGCCGTAAAATTGGCAAAAGAAATTGCTCAATTGAGTCCAATTGCTGTGCGTTTGGCAAAAGAAAGTGTGCTCAAGGCTTTCGATAGCGGTTTGCAAGAAGGATTATTTTTTGAACGCAAGAATTTTTATATGTGTTTTGCTAGCGAAGATCAAAAAGAAGGAATGAGCGCGTTTGTTGAAAAACGTAAGCCAGATTTCAAAGGCAAATAGTATTCTGTTTTATCAAAATGAATCCAAAAGACATTTCCATTTCAGATTACTCCTATCAACTGCCAAATGAAAAAATTGCTGTTTTTCCTTTAAAGAAAAGAGATCAAAGCAAGTTACTTGTTTTTGAACAAGGAAAAATTACTGATAAAGTTTTTGCTGAGTTACCCAATTTATTGGCACCTCATTCTCTATTGGTTTTTAACAATACATTGGTTGTTCATGCCAGAATTTTATTTCACAGGTCTTCAGGTGCACAAATAGAAATTTTTTGTCTTGAACCTATTGGGCAAGATTACCCGAGTGCATTTTCTGCAAATAAGTCTTGCCACTGGAAATGCTTAATTGGCAATTCTAAGAGATGGAAGGAAGATATTTTGGAGAAGGAGATTTTGGTTCAAACCGAAAAAATAAAATTTACTGCAACCTTAATAGAACGGCACGGACAATTTTCTGAGGTTAGATTCAACTGGGATAATGAGTCTTTTTTATTTGGTGAGCTATTATTCCATGCCGGAATTTTACCCCTTCCGCCCTACTTAAATAGGGATGCAGAAGAAAATGATGAGCAACAATATCAGACAACTTATGCAAAAGAAAAAGGCTCTGTAGCGGCACCTACAGCGGGTTTACATTTTACAGATGAAACATTTACCCAATTGGCTAAAAACAATATCCATACCACAGAGTTAACACTTCATGTGGGCGCTGGAACTTTTATGCCAGTAAAATCTGAAACCATGTTAGGTCATGAAATGCACCAAGAACATTTTTATGTATCCATTAAAACTATCAATGATTTGCTGAGTGCCTTGATAAGTATGGCGCCAATTATTGCTGTTGGTACCACCTCATTGCGCACCATAGAAAGTTTATATTGGTTGGGGGTAAAAATTTTAAAAAACGGTTTGAACCAATCAAGCATTTTTATAAACCAGTGGGATCCATATGAATTGGGAAATGATGTTGAAACTATAATTGCCCTAGAAGCAGTAAAAAATTATTTGACAAGTAATAATTTACAAGAGTTAAGAGGTATTACTCAACTGCTCATTGCACCTGGATATGAATTTAAATTGGCAAAGGCCATTGTTACAAATTTTCACCAACCCAATAGCACCCTTTTGTTGTTAATTGCTGCGTTGGTTGGAGAGCAATGGAAATCAATTTATGCGCATGCTTTGAAGAATGATTACCGCTTTTTAAGTTTTGGTGATAGCAGCTTGCTTTGGGGTAATAATATTTAATTAATCAATCAATGATTTGAGGATTTCCATTTGAGAGGAATTGCCAAGAATGATGAGTTTCATACCTTCTTCCAAAACCATATTGATGTTGGGATTAACAATATAAGAACCATCCCCTTTTTTTAATCCAATAACATTTGCACCAGAAAGTTTCCGGATGTTTAAATCAACAATGGTAATACCAACTAGGTTGCGTTTTAATCGCTCATAGGAAAATTCTTCCAATTGCACATCGGCACCAGCTTGACCAGAGAGAATGTCAACAAATTCATTCACATCTGGCCTCACAATCAAAGAAGCCATGTGCGCGCCGCCGATGGTATCCGGCATAATTACATTCTCTGCTCCGGCTCTCTTCAACTTAGAAAAACTAGAGGCATTGGAGGCCCTGCTAATGATCTTTAAATTTGGGTTCAAACCTTTGGCAGTTAGCGTAACAAAAACATTATCTGCATCGTTGGGTAAGGTAGTAATTAATCCTCTGGCTCTAGCTATACCTGCATCAATCAAAGATTCATCTTTGGTGGCATCTTCGTTGAGGTAATTATGATGTTCTTTGTTTAGATATAATTCAAGCAATTCTTTTTTGCTTTCCAAAATAACATAGGGAATGGCGTGCTTTTTTAACATCTCACAAGCTGCCTGGCCATTTCGGCCAAAACCACAAACAATAACATGTGATTCTAAATTTTTAATTTTATCTTTCATGCGTTTAATTCTAATGTGATAAAAAAAATTGCCTTCTACTAAAAACCGAGTAATTAAAGTTAAGGCATAGGCAAAAATTCCAAGGTTGCCAACAATTAAAAATATGGTAAAAACTCTGCCCGCATCGCTCAATGGAAATACTTCCCCATACCCCACTGTTGCAATTGTGGTGATTGTCATAAAAAGTGCATCTAAAAAAGGTGCACCTTCAATGAGCATATAACCCGTAACACCTATAGAAATAGGAATCATTATGAGTCCGGTGGCTAAGGCAATTTTCGATTTAGTGCTTATACTTTCCAACTGTGCTAAAGTAATTCAATAATTAGAAAAAATAACAAACATTTATCAGTTTTATTTTAATTAATTTAAGTCAAATTTGAGAAATATTTGGTAATTCAAAAATGCCAAATTACATTTGCAGATAATTATTCTCAAATAAGAATTATTATTAATTAAATGATCGCAACATTAACAGAAATAAAATCTCAATTCAAGGAATTAGGCATTAAGTCTACCATTCCTAGAACTGTTATTTACCAATCGTTAATGAAATTTGAGCACCACCCAAGTGCAGAGGAGATACACCTTGGCATTCAAAAAAAATACGCTGGAGTATCTTTGGCAACTGTATACAAAACACTGGACTTATTGGTTCAAAAAGGCCTAGCGCACAAAGTAGTAACTGATGAAGATAAAGTAAGATATGATGCCAGAACAGACCAACACATTCATTT
>CAMCJW010000066.1 GCA_945875195.1 Chitinophaga pinensis
TCACCACAGCGGTAAGTAAAAGGAGTTTATCTGGGCTAGTCCAATTACCCGCAACATCAATGGCTACTCCAAAAGAGTTGTAGGTTTCTAAATTAGAGTTAATGAGCTTTAATGTTGCACCATAACTGTATTGCTTATAAGCTCTGGCGGCAGAAAAATGCAAGTTATACTCACCTGCAGAAAAGGTGCCTAGGTCCTGACCATCTGCTGCTGTTTTGTTAAACTTTCCGTAATTGATGTACTGAATACCGGTAGCAAATGTGGTTTTGAGGCTATCAAAATGCCTGGCATAATTAGCTTCACCCGCACTGATGTCTGCAAAGTAATTCACAAAATTTAAGCCTATTTGGTTGTTGTTGTTTTTGTTGAGTAGGGAAGGATTTTGGCTCACCAAATTAACATCGGCATCGGGTGTAGAAATGGCATTTCCTCCAAGGGCAGCTATTCTAGCGTTGGGCGAAACATATAAAAAACGATAGGTGCCCATTCCACCAATCTGTGCAAAAGCTAAATTGGTGAATGCCAAAAGAAAGAAACAAATTTTTATTTTCATGCCGTGTTCAAAAGTATGCATTTCAACGAAAAAACCTTGTTAAAAATTGCAGTATTTATGCAGAGTGGAGGACAATTTGACAGAATAAATTGAGTGGAACAGCTTTTGCTAATTCCAACTAAAATTAATTAAACTATGGCAACTAAAGGTAATATTAGCGTTCACACCGAAAACATTTTCCCAATTATTAAGAAGTTTTTATACTCAGATCACGAGATTTTCTTGAGAGAATTAGTGAGCAATGCGGTTGATGCCACCCACAAGTTAAAAACTTTGGCAAGCAGCGGCGAGGCAACTGGCGAATTGGGCGATTTAAAAATAACAGTAAAGTTAAACAAAGAGGCCAAAACCCTTCATATTATCGACAATGGTATTGGTATGACCGAAGAGGAAGTTGGTAAATACATCAACCAATTGGCATTTAGCAGTGCCGAGGAATTTTTGGATAAATACAAAGACAAAGGTGGTCAGGTGATTGGTCATTTTGGCTTAGGATTTTACTCGGCATTTATGGTGGCTCAGAAAATTGAGTTGATCACCAAATCATACAAAGAAGGATCGGCAGCCGTAAAATGGAGTTGCGATGGCAGCACCGAATTTGAAATTGTTGAAGCCGATAAAGCAGAAAGAGGTACCGAGGTTATTTTGCATTTGGCCGATGATTCTCTTGAGTTCAATGAAGAGGCAAGAATCAGAAATATTTTAGAGAAATATTGTAAGTTTTTACCTATCGAAATTGAGTTTGAAGAAAAGGTATTGAACAACCCTGCGCCTTTATGGACAAAGGCTCCAGCAGATTGTACCAAAGAAGAATACGAGGCGTTTTACAAAGAGTTGTATCCTTTTAGCGAAACACCTTTGTTCTGGATTCACCTCAATGTAGATTACCCATTTAAGTTAACCGGTATTCTTTATTTCCCTAAAATTAAAAATGAGTTTGAACCTACCCGTAATAAAATTCAATTATACAGCAACCAAGTATTTGTAACAGATTCGGTTCAAGACATAGTGCCTGAGTTTTTGATGTTATTACATGGTGTAATTGACTCGCCAGATATTCCTTTAAACGTGAGCAGAAGTTACTTGCAAAGTGATGCCAACGTGAAGAAAATTAATAGCCACATCACCAAAAAAGTGGCCGATAAATTGGAGGAAATTTACAAGCAAGACCGCACAGAATACAACAACAAATGGGAGAGCATTGGCACCTTTGTAAAGTATGGTATGATTAGCGAAGAGAAGTTTTACGATAGGGGATTGAAGTTTTGCTTGTTGCAAAATAAAGCCAAAGATTATTTTACTCTAGAAGAATACAAAGAGAAAATTAGCGCCACTCAAACAGACAAAGATGGCAAAGTGGTTTTCTTGTATAGCAACGACATGATTGCCCACGATAGTTTTATTCAAACTGTTGAGAAGCGCGGTTATGAGGTGTTGGCCATGGATGGCGTGTTGGATAACCATTTTATTAGCAATTTAGAAAATAAAATGGAAGGTGTGAGTTGGAAGCGTGTAGATAGCGATAGCGTAGATAAGTTGATTGATAAAGATGCCAAGAAAGAAAGTGTATTGAGCGATTCGGATCAAACCGTATTAAAAGAAATGTTTGAGAAAGATTTTGCCCACAACGGACAATTTAGGTTTAGCACCGAAGCCCTTGCACCAGACGATTCATTCCTTACATTGATTAAACCTGAGTGGGAGCGTAGGATGAAGGAAATGCAGAAAATGCAAGGAATGGGAATGGATATTTTTGGCAGCATGCCAGATTCGTACAATGTGGTTATCAATAGCAACCATGCCTTGAGCGTTAAATTAAGCAAGATGGCAGAAGGTGAAGCTAAAACGCAATTGAGCAAGCAAGCCTTTGATTTGGCGCGCCTCTCGCAAAATTTATTGCATGGCGTAGAGTTAACAAACTTCATCCAGCGCAATACCAAAGATTTGTCGGTTTGAACCGATAAAGAATAGTTTTTTTGCCACCAAGGCGCAAAGGCACGGAGGTTTTTTAAATTAAAGCAACGATTTTTTTGCCACGGAGGCGCAAAGGCACGAAGTAAAGAAATTTACTTCGTGTTTTTTTTTGCCACCAAGGCACGAAGGCACGGAGGTTTTGTTTTAATGATTTGTATATGGATAAAGAAATTTTCGAGTAGAAAATAAATGAATATAAAAGTAATTTAAAAAGCCTGAAAGGCTTTAACAACAATAGCCCTGCATTGCATGCAGGGTATAAAAATGGTCAATACGATTTACACAACCCTGAAATGGGTTGAATGATTTGACGGCGGTATTATTTACAATGAAGGCAATTTTTATTTTATAGGAATTTTAGCATAATCCTCGTGAATGTTTATTTGCCATAAATGCAGTATTCAACCCTTATCAAGGTTGTGAAATTTGCGATACATTTTACCACCGCATTTCATGCGGGGCTATTATTATTTAAGCCCTTCAGGCTTCTTAAAAAAAACTAGTGCCAAGACACCTTCGCCAAAGGTTTGGGCCATTGAAATTTGGAAATAAAAATCAAAGCCTCCAAGACGCCAAGAAAAAAAGAAAAAACTCTGTGCCTTGGAGCCTTAGTGGCAAAAATGTTACTTGCCTTCCAAGTCAATAAGTTCTTCCATTACGGCTTCCATTTCTTTTTCTAGGTGGATGAGCGCTTTTTTCTCGGCTTCGTAGAAGGTATTGAGTTCAGAAATTTTCTTGGCATCGCTGGTGTTTTCTGGCAAGGTAAAGGCCAATTCCAACTCTTTTAGTTTGGCTTTGGTTTGATTTACTTTCTTCTCGTAATCATCAAATTGCTTTTGTAAACCTTGTATAAAATTATTGCTCGGCTTCTGCTGTTTAGGTGCATTTGAATTTCCTGCAGCAGCTGTTGGTTCAAGCTTTATTTCTTTTTTATCAATAACCTTAACAGGAGGATTTTTCTTCCATTCTTCATCGCGCTTGGCTTTCCAGAATTCAAATTCGGCAAAGGTGCCTGGGTATTCTTTGATTTTTTCATCTTCAATCCACCAAATTTTATTGGCAATTTCGGATACAAAGAACCTATCGTGACTTACCACAATAAAGGTACCTTCATACTTTTGTAGCGATTGGATGAGGATATTGATACTGCGCATATCCAAGTGATTGGTAGGCTCATCTAATAAAAGGAAATTAGCCTCAGTTAACAGTGTTTTGGCCAAAGCCACACGTGCTTTTTCTCCTCCACTTAATACCTTAATTTTCTTGAACACATCATCGCCTTGAAACAAGAAACATCCTAGAACGGTTCTTAATTCTGTCTCTGGTCTGTCTGTTGCAAAGTTAGAAAGCTCTTCTAAAATTTCGTATTGCATGTTCAGCGACTCTAATTGATGCTGGGCATAAAATGCTTTACGAACGTTGTGCCCCATCTGAATTTCACCTTCAAAGGTATCGGCTTGAGCCAAGAGGCGCAAAACAGTAGATTTACCTTTTCCGTTGGCTCCAATCAAGGCAATTTTATCTCCTTTTTCAATCCTACCTTCAGCTTTATTAATAATAGGAACACCAGGATAACCTTTGGTTACATCTATTAATTCAGCTAATGTTCTACCCGGTTGCACACCCACTCTAAACTGAATATTGATTTCTCTATTATCGTCTTCTGGTGCTTCAATGCGGTCCATCCTGTCCAACATTTTTACCCTACTTTGTGCCATGGTAGCCTTACTGGCTTTGGCTTTAAAGCGGCTAATAAGTTTCTCTTGCTCTTTGATAAACTGTTGTTGGTTATCAAAAGATTTTTGCTGCATGTCCATTCTTTCCTCTTTAGATTCGAGGAAGAATTGGTAATTACCGGGGTATTCAAAAATCTTTTGCATACTTACTTCCACAATCTTGCTCACCATTTTGTCGAGGAAATACCTATCGTGACTTACCACAATAACGGTGCCCTTGTAACTTTTGAGGTATTCTTCTAACCACTCAATACTGGGTAAATCCAAGTGATTGGTAGGTTCATCCAGCATCAATAGGTTTGGTTCTTGTAAGAGCATTTTGGCTAGCAAAACGCGCATGCGCCAACCTCCAGAAAACTGGGTAAAAGGCTTGGTCAATTGCTCGGTAGTAAACCCTAAGCCTTCTAATATTTTTTCGGTTTTGTGGTTAATATTATAGCCATCTAACCTTTCGAATTCCTCTTGCCTATCGCTTAATTTCTGGATGGTTTCCTCGCTATGGTCGGTTTCCAATAATTCAATAATTTCATTGATTTCCTTTTCCAACTGCAACTGGCGTTCGAAGGCAGTTAAGGCCACCTGAAGGATACTTTCTTCACTTTCAAAACTCAACTGATCTTGGTTCAAAAAGCCAATGGTTAAATCTTTTGGCTTCGACATGATCCCTTCGGTAAGGGTATATTCGCCGGTAATAATCCTCAATAAAGTAGATTTTCCGGTTCCGTTTAAGCCAATTAATCCAATACGTTCATTGGGTTTAATGTGCCAATTTGCGTTTCTATAGAGGAATCTTCCTCCAAATTCAAAGCCTATATTCGTTAATGCAATCATAAAATGGGCCACGAAGGTAAGCATTTTTGGGGAGAAAGGGGGAAGAAAGAAGAGGAGATTTGGAGAAGAGGAGATGTGGAGAAATAAATACCCGAGTGATTGGAATATGTAGGGACAAGTCGGGACTTGTCCTCTGGGGGTATGATGGAAATGGAGAATATTGTTAATGGAAATTATTTCACGGGTAAATGGAATCTTTAGGGACAAGTCGCGACTTGTCCTTTGGGGGTATGATGGAATGGAATCATAATTTTAAAATTTACAACATAAACTAGATGTTACTTTGACAGAATCAACTTATGAAAGTTGGAAAATAAAACATAAAAAAAGCCCCGCATTGCAGGGCTTTTTTGTTTATAATCTTTGTTAAGCTAGTTTTAATTGCTACTTAGAACATTCTTGTTCTTACATTGTCATCACTTGGTTGAAGGAAGAAGGTAGTTCCACCAGGAGATACTTTGCCTAAACGAAAAGAAATACCCACGCCATGAGATTGTTTGCTTACTTTATTGATTTCTGATAACGGGAAGTTGTAGTTATAATATACGTTTAATTTTTCGTTAAGTTTAATATAAGTGAAAACCCCTAATTGGTTCTTAGGAGAAAAATTTATTCCTAAACCTACTTTGTGTTGGAAAGCAGCCATTGCTCCTATATTCGTATTGATGTAGGTATTGCTAGTTGTGCTTAATAAACCAAACGCTTCAATAGAAGCTTCACCAAAATCGCGGGTATACCATCCTTGAACACTTAATACAGGTTGTATATCTGTATTGGTAAATCGGAACCTTGGTTGAGGAATTAAATTTCTATAACTAAACCCTATCATAAATGAATTTGGATTCATCCAAGCAATGGAGGCGTCGAAATTATTTACTGGCACTCCTGTTTGATCCGCTGCCAATAATAGATCGGTTGGGTCGATTAATTTACTCGAATTTACGTTGAGAAAGGTTTGTGTTAAATTATGACGCAAGCCAAATGCAAGCTTCGTTTCCTCACTTGTTTGAACCTTAAACGAGAAAGAGTTGGCAATAGAATAGCCGTTAATGGGTCCTATTTGATCCGATATTACAGCTACATTCCAACCTGTATTGTCGTTAAACATACGGTCGTAATTGATAAATCCAGTTCTTGGAGCACCATCAATTCCCAACCACCTGGTATCATAACCCAAACTAATTTGATTGTTGTGCATACCTGCAAGCGCAGGATTTACCATAACAGGGTTAAAAAAGAATTGTTCATTTCCTGTTGTAAGTTGTGCTTTAATGTTTGTGCTGATTAAACCAACAAAAACAATTGCTAAAAATCTATTCAATTTTTTCATAGTTTTAATCTGTTGATTATTTAGTGATATAAACATAGCCATTTACAGTCTTGTTATTTGCTTTGGTATATAATATATAGTAATAAGTATCATTAGGCACTATGCCATCATTGCCGCTCAATAGTGTTGATTTATTGGGCTTGCCATTCCAATCATTTTGGTAGTTAGTAGCTTGGTAAACAGTTTCACCCCAACGGTTAAAAATGGTTAATTCATTTTCAGAAAAATCGCCCAATCCTCTTATATAGAAATTATCGTTTTTACCATCTCCATTTGGTGTAAAGCCAGAAGGTACAACCACACCACATTTATCTGGATTAGATGCTGTCATTACCACTGCCACCGAATCGTAACAGAAATTTTGGTCGTACACATATGCTAGATAAGTTCCTTCAGTTATTTTGAAAACGGTATCTCCAATGATGGAGGCAAAATTCCAAACGTAATTGAGGTTGCCAGTTCCGCCACTACCAGTTAATACTGCCACACCGGTAGAATCTTCTGGACAAAAGATTTGGGTTAATATGTTTGCTGTGATATCTAATTTAACTGGTTCAAGTATGGTATCATTTTTGGAAACAGTACAACCCCTTACATCGGTAACTGCGTAGGTATAAATTCCAGCTTTACCAAAAAACAAAGTATCTGTATAAGGGTATCCAACCCAAATACCTTTGTAAGGTGCTTCTCCACCGCTAGGTAATGGAAGAACTCTGGCATTGCTATCGCCATAACATTTAACACTGCTCAATTTTAGGAAATCTAACGTTAACAATGACGGCGGATTAGTGATTTCTACACTATCTATTGTATTACAATTATTCGAATCAATAACCGTGTAATAATAGGTACCCGGACTTAACCCTGTTTCTATGAAATTGGTTGAATTATTGTGTAACCAAAGTATTTTATAAGTTGGGGTGCCTTCACTTACACCCGTATTGGCAATACCATCGTTTGAACCCAAACAAGTAATGTCTGTTACAATGGGCGTGGTTTTTAATTTGCCAGGAACATTCAGGTAAACGCTATCTACAAACTTACAAGTTCCGTTATCGTAGGTGCAATAAGCATAGCCAATTAATCCGCTGTAAACGGCAATACGTGTTGTATCGCCATTGTCCCAAGAGTAATTTGAATAGCCGGGTAATGCTTCAACCATGGCAGTATCTCCTTCGCAACTTATTTTGGTAATGCTATCAGGTATAATTCTGAAACCTTCATCGATGATACTGATATTTATAGAACCAATACCACAAGTTGGCGCTCCTGGAGATTCGGTAATTAAACCACTCACTCTTGTAATTGCAGTTGGCGCAAAAACAAAACTATCTGTGGTAAAGGTTGGTGTAAAATCTAGTCTCCAATCAAAAACATATTGGTAAGGTTGAATTTCTAATAAGCCATAAATATTGTTGAGACAAAGGTCAGGGTTGCCTTGATCGCTGTCTGTATTTGAATCCCATTTCTTAGGTTCAGCACAACTAGCAGAGCGCATAAACACATAATCATTAGGAGAAGGACCAGGTTCAGATGTTGCCCAATTGCTGTAAGTAATGGTATCGCAATTCATCCAAATAAAATAGCCATTTGGTCCGTTGTAGGCACCAATCCATACATTGCTATCCACTATTTGCTCAATGAATTTTTGTTCGTTGGTATCAAGTATGCTTGCTAAATGGCCACCAGCTGCAAGTGCATTTTGTGCTGCCTTGCCCCAAGTACTATTTACATCTGCTAAGTAATAATGACTACCTCTGTATTCGCCTTTATAGGTATAACCTGGTATAACTTGAGCGGCCACATATCCAGTATTTGCAGGTGCTCCAAATGGGTTGCAATCATTTTTTAAATTAGCCTTAATGGTGAATGGTTCGCCATAACAAACGGTAGTATCATAATTAGGTACTATTTCAAAACCATTTTTTGTTACGTAAATACTATCAAAATTATAGCAACCTGTAAGTGTAGCAACATAACCAGTGTACCAACCTTCATTGTATATTTTGGTTGCTCTGGTTATATCTCCAGTGCTCCAATTGTATAAATCGAAATTAGCTGGCAAAGATAAATTTGTTGCAGTGCCTGTTGCGCTACAAACTCTTAAGGTATCTGATACATAAATATCGTTTGTTAATTTACCAGTGGTTGTAGAAACTAAAACCGTATCATAACAGAATGTATTTCCTACAGGTATTTGAACCCAATATTCGGTAACAGGATCAACTGGTTTAACAAAAATATTTTGCGTGGTATCGCCTGTTGACCAAAGTACGTTGCCAGCTCTGCGAACACTTACCTTTACATTGTCTAAAGTCCAGCTTTCCAAACACAAAGCTGAGTTATCACCAGTATTTTTTAAATCGCCCACCCATGCTAAATCCAAATTTGCAGTTGAATGTCTGAATGCTTTGGTAATGGTGTATTTAGTAGTTCCTCCATTGATATCGCACCTTCTTACCAAGTCTGTTATGGCAGCGCCTGTTTTGGCAGGGTAGGCTCCAGGAGCGCCAGAAGTGGTGTATTCTTGAGTACACCCAGCTTCATTAGAGAAAGTTGTATTCATTACATTGGCAGCCCCATTTTTGAACCTAAACCTGTCTGGACCTTCTGGCGAACAATTACCATCCCAAGTATCATGGATGTACAAATCAAAGGTTACAGAGATGGAGTCGTGAGTTGGTAGGTCAATAATATTGTAGGTAATAGAATCATTACCAAAAGGACCAAGCACCTTACTTCCATTAAAATTGATTGCACTTAAACTATTCCAATTTGCAAATGGTGTAGATTGGAAGTTTTGCGTGTAATCTTCTCGGTAGGTAAAAGGTGGCGTAGGGCCTCTTAAAAATACTTGTGTTCCTAAACAAACCGTTGTGTCTGGCGTTCTAATTGAGTTATTGGAAAGGCTAACAAATACGCTATCTACACCGGTACAACCTTCTGGAGTAACAGCTGTAAGCTTGTACCACCTGTTTGAACCCGAAGTTGAAACAAAGATGAAGCTATTTTTACTTCCAGTGCTCCAAGTATAACTTTTCATTCCCTCCAAAGCTTGAATCATCATAAAAGAGGCCTTACACTCGGTCATGGTATCTTCTGCTATTAAATTATTTGGGTCAACCACATTTATATTAATGGTTGCAAAGCAATTGGCGCCATTTTGTGTAACCAAAACATTAAAAACCATAGGGGAAGGCAGCACGGCTTTGAGTGAAGTGGTAACAGTGGTATCGCCATTTTGCCACAAATATGAAATATTGGTAGCCTCATCAAATTCTACTAACCCAAAGAAATTAGATTCGCATGTATCTGTATTGGTTACATTTTCATCTGTGTTTTTCCATCGGCCACCATTGGTACATTTCATGCCTCTTAAATAAACATTATTAGCTGTTGCGCCTGTAAAAGGGGCGCCACTCATCCATTTGGTGTATTCAATTTTCTCGCAATTTACCCATTTATATGGACTGTTAATTCCGTTTGATTTGTACAAACCAATCCATAAATTTTTGTCGGAAACGATGGGCAATTGAGTGGTAATAAAATCATTTTCTTCCTTGCTATTGACCACAGCCAAATGGCCACCTAATTTTACTGCATCGCCTTCCGCTTTAGACCATGTAGAACTACTGTTGAAAATATAATAATGGTGTCCGTTGAAAGAATTAACATAGGTAACAGTTGGCCCTAAATCCTGTCCTGCTGAAACTTTTCTCTTTACAGGAGCACCAAACGGAGAGCAATCGTAACGAGGTGACGCTTCTAAAACTATGGTATTACCTAAACACAAAGTGGTATCGTTTTGAACAATATCTCCATCACCAAATGCTACATAAATACTGTCGTTGGTAGAGCAATCGTTGATGTTTGTAACCGTACACTTATACCATCCTTTTGTAGTAACTTTAATATCTGGGGTTATGTCGCCTGTGTTCCAAGAATAATCCTTGAACCCACCAGGAGCAAGCAAATAACCGGTATCTTGAGAACAAACGGTGGTAGTATCTGGACCTAAATCAAAGGTTAATGGGTCTCCGATTGAACAAGCTCCATCTACAATGGTTAAATTTTGATTGCTGGCAACACCAGTTTGAACATCTATGGCTCCGCTAGGCCAATATATTATGATAGAATCTGCTATTGCATTGTTACCTAAACCAAAATGGGTTATTTCACTTTTACCAGATGCAGTAGTTGAACTCCCTTGCGCATTATAGTTTTTGTAAACACCATTGGTTCCCGCCTTCACATATATTCTGGCACCAATAGGATCAGCCTGACCACTACACGATAATAATTTTATATTCAGGTAATTGTTGTTGATGATGCTATTTTTAAATAATTGGGCATTATTGGTGCCAGCACCAGCAGTGCCAGGCATAAATATATCTAGCGCGCCATCTTTGTCAAAATCGAAGATGAAATATTTTGAAAATTTATTTGAGCTAGTAAGTGCTGCACTAATTCTGTTGCCTGTTTGGTCTGAAAATACATTGCTACCAACCCCATTGTTCCTCATCAAGGCAGGAACGGAAGTAGTGGTACTTTGATTTATTTCCCACAACACATCATTGTCGCCATCATTGTCTAAATCAAAAACATGGGAATTAAAGTAATCACCTATTGTTGCTGGCAAGGTATTATAATCTGAAGTTACATCTGTGAAAGAGGTAGTACCTGCATTGTTTCTAAAAACTTTAAGGCCTTGGTTACCACTTCCGGGTAGAATAATTGCTTTGGTTCCTAATAAAATATCTAGGTATCCATCATTGTTGTAATCAATGATGTTTGCAAACCCAACAGGGCTACTATTGGTTAAGCCCGAAGTAGATGTTAAAGAATAAATACCCGCGCCATTTTCATATAAATCTATTTGGCACGCAGCATTAATTGAGGTGTTCTTAATTACCAATAAATCCTCATCGCGGTCATTGTCGAAATCGAAGAGTGCGATATAGGGAATGGTAGTGGCACCTAAACTGGTAAGTAAATTGGCAGGGGAAGCAAATGTTCCTCCATTGTTTTTAAGGGCACTAATAAAAAATTCACCTCCGCTATTTCTACAAAAAATAATGTCGTTGTCTTTATCTTTATCATAATCTGCAACTAAAATGATTGGATCATTGGTTAGGAATTGGGCCACAATATTTGGGGAATTAGGCAGGTTAACCGTGCTTGTAACCTCAGTGAAACTTGCACCACAATTATTTTGAAACAACCG
>CAMCJW010000067.1 GCA_945875195.1 Chitinophaga pinensis
ACAAATGGTGTTCTACTTGGAAGTTTAAGCCACCTAATAACCAACTTACTGTTTTGTTTTTTGTGGCAAAATTAAAGGTGGTGTTTAATTGATGAACTGCCCATTCTGTTTCAATTTTGGTGTCTTCTCCAAGGGTATCAATAAATGGCGCGTCTTCAACCACATGAGCCAATTGAAACACAATGGCAATAGCAATGCCGCATACAAAAACTGTAACACCGTATCCCATTAAAGTATAGGCAACACCCACATTGTAAATTGGTAGAATTAAAAATAATCCTACATAGCCAATTTTGGTAGCCCAAAAAGCAAAATGCTCAGAAGGTTTCATTTTACGAATTGGTGTAAAGTCGGAAATTTTTCTTGAAAAGTACTTCCTAAAATCATTCATAAATATCCAAAACAAATAGGTAAGGCCATAAAGCAGCAAACCATAAATGTGTTGAAATTTATTGAACCAATATTTTGGCTGAGTAGTATGCACCCTGATCCAAGGTTTGATATCGATGTCATCATCCATACCTTCAATGTTGGTATAAGAATGGTGGTTTACATTGTGCTTGAGTTTCCACATAAAGCTGGAGCCACCTAATAGGTTCAAAGAATAGCTCATCATGTTGTTTACCCATTTAATTTTGCTATAACTACCATGTGCGCCATCGTGCATCACATTAAAGCCAATTGCGGCCATATCAAAGCCCATGATGGCGCAAATGCCAAGGCTCAACCAGCCAGATGCAGGGGTAAAAAACACCAAAATAGCATAACATGCTACCAAAATGCTAACCAGAATAATTGTTTTGAGGTATAATTTAAAATTACCAGTGTAATCAATACGTTTCTCAACGAAATACTGATCAACCCTGTCTTTTAATGTATTGAAAAATAATGCGTTACTATTATTAAACTTAATTTTTGCCATTCTAATTATAATTGGCCTGCAAGATACCTAAAAGTTTGTAAATCACTCCTGATTGATAGCAGGTTTTACACAAAAATTAAAATAATAGCTCGAAAAAACTGATATTTGAAGGTAAAAAAAATCAACTTGAGATTCCAAGACGAACAATCCTTAAAAGACTTGATAAGCCAATTGGTTGATCACAATAAGTTGAAGCCCAAATTATTAGAGGCTAAACTCATAGCAGAATGGCCGCGCATTATTGGTGAACCCATTGCCAAATATACCGAAAGGGTACAAGTGCATAAAGGACAATTAATTTTACACATCAGCTCCCCAGCCTTGCGCAACGAACTCAGTTTCCAACGCAAAGCCTTGGTAGCACTCATCAACAAAGAACTCGATTGCGATTTCATTGAGGATGTGTTGATTAAATAGTGGGTTTTTCCTATCTATTACCAATAAAATAACTTAATTATTGTACACCAAATTTGGATGTAATAGATTGAGGTTTCATTCTTCTTAGAATTTATGTTATTTCGAACCAAAATTAACAAACATGACAAAGCAACTGATAGAATGTGTTCCCAATTTTAGTGAGGGGAACGATATGGGTATTATTAAGCAAATTACCAATGCCATTGAGGCCGTTGAAGGGGTAATGTTGCTAGATGTAGATCCTGGAAAGGCAACCAATAGAACAGTGGTAACTTTTGTTGGGGAACCGGCTGCTGTAATTGAGGCAGCTTTTCAGGCAATTAAAAAGGCAAGCGAAATTATGGATATGCGCAAACACAAAGGCGAGCATCCGCGCATGGGTGCTACCTATGTTTGTCCTTTAATTCCCGTTAGTGGGATCAGCATGGAAGAAACTGCTGAATACTCTAAAAAATTGGCAAAAAGAGTGGGAGAGGAGTTAGCCATTCCTGCCTATTTATATGAATATGCACAACCAAACAAATCAAGGAGCAATTTATCTGTCATCCGTGGTGGTGAATACGAAGGCTTTTTCGATAAAATTAAATTGCCAGAATGGAAACCAGATTTTGGCGAAGCGGTATACAATGAGAAGTCGGGTGCAACTGTTATTGGCGCCAGAGATTTTTTAATTGCATACAATATCAACTTAAACACAAAATCAGTTCGCTTAGCAAACTCAGTGGCTTTTGATGTGCGCGAGGCAGGAAGAACCAAACGCGAAGGCAATCCCATTACTGGCAAAATTGTTAAAGATGCAGCTGGCAATGATGTTAGAATACCCGGCACTTTAAAAGAATGTAAAGCCATTGGTTGGTTCATTGAAGAATATGGCATTGCCCAAATTAGCATGAACCTCACCAATTATAAAATTACTCCAGTTCACAAGGCTTTTGATGAAGTATGTAAAAGTGCAGAATCAAGAGGCATGCGCGTTACAGGTTCAGAATTGGTTGGTTTGATCCCATTAGACGCGATGTTAGAAGCGGGTAAACATTATTTGCTCAAACAAAAACGTTCATTGGGTGTAAGTGAAGAAGAACTCATAGAAATTGCTATCAAATCTTTGGGATTAAATGAACTTTCTGCTTTTGATCCGCAACAAAAAATCATTGAGTACAAATTACGCAATGCAGCAAACGAAAAATTGATTCGCATGAACCTAGTTGCTTTTGCCAATGAAACCGCAAGTGAAAGTCCGGCCCCAGGTGGTGGCTCTATTAGTGCTTATGTTGGTGCTTTAGGGATTTCATTGGGTACCATGGTGGCTAATTTAAGTGCTGGCAAAAGAGGCTGGGAAGACCAAGTATCCTTCTTTAGTGAGTGGGCTCAAAAAGGTCAGGTTATCAAAGACAAATTGCTCAAAGCGGTGGATGAAGATACTGCGGCTTTCAATAAAATCATGGATGCATTCGGTTTACCCAAATCAAATGAGGCAGAGAAATTGGTTCGAACCGAAGCCATTGAAGCAGCAACTAAATACGCCTGCGAAGTTCCTTATGCAGTGATGCAAACCAGTTACGATTCTTTGGCGCTTTTGGCTGTGATGATTGAAAAGGGTAACCAAAATTCTATCACAGATGCAGGTGTTGGAGTATTGTGCGTTAAGACAGCGGTGCGTGGTGCTTATTTCAATGTATTGGTGAATGCACAAGGTTTAAAAGACCAAGCTTATGCAAAAGCCATGGTTGAGCAAGCAAAAGCATTGTTGGCTAAAAACCATGCTGAGGCCGATGCTTTGTTAACTAAGGTTGAAGCGGCTATTGCTTAATTTGTAAATACTGACAAGTATGAATTTAATTAAAAAGTTCATTACGCTAGTTTTAATGATTGTGGCGCCACTAATAAGTGGCAAAGCATTTATTGAATATGCCAATATCAGTTACCTCAATAAAAAGCCAAGTTATCCATTTGGCAAAGAGTTGATGAAAACCATTCAGGTGAATGATATTTCATATTTAGCAAATTACCAGAGCGAAATTTTGAGCATAGGATTGGTGTTTTTGGCTGTTTCTGTTTTGGCTTACATCAGCATGATGATTAAGGCCTTGATTAACTTGGTTTGGCTGTCGTTAATTATTTTGTTTGGGTATTTTATTACCTCCCGCGCTGGATTGTAATTTTTTTTATTTCCTGCCATTAGAAAAGCTTAATTTAAATTAGGTCTGGTCGACTAAATCGTAAGTAGCCGTTTTAAATTTGAATTGTTATTAAATCAATTTCAAAAAGCACAAGTTGCCAAAAAATAAATATTTGAAAATTGGGAATTATATTTATTTTATATAAATTTGGTTTACATTTAATTAGAAAATGAAAGAATTTCACTTCCTTACAAGTTGCGCTAAAATCATATTTTTTCTATTCTTAGGTGCGTTCCTTTTATGTTTTGGTTCCTGTAAAAAAAAGGACTCGAGGTATAATTTTAACAACAATAAAATACCCCAAGTAAATAATTACAGCTCGGTTTTTTGTAAGATTAATGATTCTAATTGGTGCGATTGTATGCCCTTAGGACAAGGATTTAAGACATCTGGTGTTTACGCAGATTATTTTTTAACCTATCAGAATAGGCCTTTAGAAATGAGAATAAGAGATTATTGCGATACTAACTATAGAAGTTTCTTTTTTTACATAAATGAATTTAATGGTGTTGGTAAATACATTTTGGCAAGCAAACCTAGTTATGCAAAACATGAATACTTTTCTAATAATATTAATAATTTTGTTGTTTTTAGTACGAATTTATACAATACTGGAATTGTGGAAATCACAAATTTTGATTCAGTAAAAAAAGTGTTTTCTGGCAAATTTTCTTTAAATCTTTCAGATAGCATTCAAACAATAGTTATAACAAATGGAGTATTTAAAAATGTAAAATATAATTAACTAATTTAATCAACCTATGAAACAATTACTAACCCTTTTAGTGATTTGCCAAATGACAAATCTTGCCACAAGTCAAACCTCTTTTTCTGCATCAAACTCCTATTTATCTGCTTCTAGTTCGGGAGATTACACAATTTATAGTAACTCTGCAACATCGCTTTCTCAAATTGATAAACCATTTGTATTGGTTGAAGGATATGATACTAAAAACAATAACTCTGCAATAAATACTTTCGGATATATATCATCAATATTATCAAATCAGTTAGGCATTCAACTTCTTTCACAAGGATATGATATAATCGTATTAAATTTTGCAGATAATGGAGATTATATTCAGAGAAATGCATTTTTAGTGGTTGAACTTTTAAATAGAATTAATTCTGCTAAACAAGGCAATGAGCAAATAGTAGTTTGTGGATTAAACACTGGTGCAATAGTGGCAAGGTTTGCGTTATCTTGGATGGAGGCAAATTCAATGAGCCATAATACCAGATTATTTGCCTCAATTGATGCACCTAATAAAGGACTGAATGTCCCTCCAAGTTTTCAGTTTTAGTAAAGAAATTAGGGCTCACACCTGCTCCACAAATATTTGCTAGTTTGTTTGGAATTGATGGAAAAATGTATAAACAATTGGTTTATAATTCTACCAATGGTTCTGGTTTATGGCAAGGAAGATCTTTTGAATTTATTGCTTTTTTCAATGAATTTAACAGTTTAAATGGGAATGGTTTTCCTAAACTTTGCAAAAACATTGCCATATCAAATGGAGCAAAATTACCTAATATTTATAATGGAATTGGAACAGGAGGACCAGAACTTGCTTTAAGTTATGATTTTCGGGTTCCAAATAACATCATTTTTGGCAGTTCTAATCCCAATGGAACATCATCCATTCAAGGAGGACTCGCTTACTCTTTTTCTAAGCAAATTCAAGGAAGTTTGCCCCCTACAACTATCCTCTTTATGGGTGCTCAAAATATTGGCTTTATACAACAAACATTCAACATCCCATTTATTGAAAACGATGGTATTGATATTTGTCCTGGAGCGTCAACAGACATTTTTTTCAAAGAATTTGATAACTATGTTAAATCTTTACAAACAACTTATGCACAAGAAACACACGAATTTGGTGGTACACTTTCCAAATTTACAATGGTTCCTACATCCAGTGCCTTGGGAATATCTGATGATTGGTTTACCAATATTTCTAACAATCTAACGATTTCTTGTAGCATTCCTTTTGATGCCTATTATGCACCAATAAATAGAAATAATGATATTCTCACTAATAGCACAATTGGTTCTAATTGGTTGTATGACCAAATAATGGTGACTAATAATTTGATAGAAATTACTTCTGCAACCCCGTTTAATTTTGGTGAAAATACAAGCGATATTATTTTTAACGATTTAACGGTGAAAAATCAAGGTTCTCTCTATATTAACGGTAATTATGCAACAGATAATATTTCTAGAAATTCCTCATTTAGTAATCCACAAACAGCAACAAAGGAAAATTCCACATTTACAGTATACACCTCCTGCAAAAAAACAGTAAAAATAACAATTGATAATGGAAGTTATCTAAATATAGGTGATTATAATAGAGGTGGTATACTACATATTCAGCAAGGAAGTGAATTGTTATTAAAGAATGGTTCAACTACAATTTTAGATGCCAACTCTAAAATTGTAATTGGTAACGGGGGAAAATTATTATTTGAAGCTGGGGCTTTGTTAAATTTACTTAAAAGCACCTCTACCATTGAAATTTTGAATGGAGGTAAAATTCAAATTGGCCCAGATGCAACCTTTACCTTTAGTGGAGAAGGTTACATGGTATTTGAGGATAATTATCCTGTGAAAACAAATATTATTGCAGGTGGCCCAAATGCTAAATTTTATATTGATGGTTCAAACAAAAGAAAAGTTATTGAGGTAAAAGGCAATGAGGCACTTTATCCTTCGGATTATTTAGCCTCATTTGAGGTAGTAAATTCAACAATTGTATTAAATGAAAATACTAGAATGATTGTAGGTTGCCCGCTTAAATTATATAATGTTGATATATTACCTAATCCATCAAGTCCGAATTTACAGCACAGAGGTTTACACCTTTTTGGGCAAAAAACTGAAATTAGTGTTTTAAAAGTAGTCCGTGGTGTAAGGGGCATAACATCATATAATAATTATTACCACAATGATTTAAATATTAGTGCCTATACGGCAACTAATTGTATCGTGGGACTTTGGGCAAATGATAAGGCGGTAAACATTTTTTCTGGCACATTTACAGATAACTCACAACAAGGTATTTTCCTAAACGCGCTCTCTAGGCCAAGTGAACTTAACAGTATTACTGCCTCAAGAAATATCTCTGGAGTTGATGTAATTAGCAATAAAGGCGTGTTAACTAAGTTTACCTATCCAAATTTTCAATTTAATGGGAGTGGTATTTATGCAGATAATTCTACTATTTCTGCTCAATGCGGGAAAATAAAAAACAGTAAAAATTATAACATTTATCTAAAAAATAATGCATTATTAGATTTAGATCCTGCTCATATTTTAAATGCTGGTTTAATTGATTTTTGCAATTCTAGCAATGTCTATACTCCATTTATTATTCGTCTGGATAAAGCTGCACATGGTCCCTATTTAAATAATTCAAAATCGAATTTTCTTTCTCAAGATTGGAGAATTTGGGGTGACCTTCGCACAATATCCTCATTATTTAGCTTCTTGTATTGGCCAATTAGTGTTAATCAAAATTTTTGGCCACCATCTCCCGGAGGTCTAAATGTGCCAATATTGAATTCCATGTATAAAGTAACCTTTAAATCATTAAAATGGCCTAGAAATATACCAACCATTGTTGACTTAAATTATTTTGACAATACTCCATTATCGGCTTCACCCAACACTTCAATATGCAATCCATTTAATAATACTCAAATGTCATTATTTAATGGTGTAAGAAATAAATACAAGTTGAATGATGGAAGAAACATAAAGGATTTATTAAAATCTGGGGTTGATAAACTTTATAGCCCACAAGCAGATGTTTTAGGTGCAATTCAGGATTTTAAAGATGTCTTAAATGAAACTTATACAATTGATGAGTTAAGTGAATGGACAATTCCATTAATGTACACTTTTGATAAGCTATACGAAAGTATCGCTAGAGGCCTGCAAAACAAAACTCTAAATGAGATTAATTCAGATGGTACAGACCCAATATTTTTCACATCAACAATAAGCCTTTACAATACTTGGATAACTCATTTTTCTGAAGATAATAAGTTAAAATTCACACTAAAATTAAATAAAGCACTTTTTAACAGGCTTTTCAATAAAATTGAATTTTCTTTACTTCAATTAAATTGCTTAACACAAATTTCAGATGAGGATGACTTACCTCTGCTTCAATATTATATTTGTGTTTTAGATAAAGAGGTGAAAATGGCCAATGGGCAAATTGAAAGAGAAAATTATAATGTTTTCGAAGAATGTATTTCATTGCTTCAAATTCCAAACAATCGCAGTATTCCTCTCCAAGAATCTCTCAAAAGAAACTTCAATGAAAATTTCCAAATTAACGAGTTGAAATCGTTAGATATTTTTAATCTATTTCCCAACCCAGCTGTGGATGAACTCAATATTGTATTTAACTCTTCTGGTAAAGGAGTTTATAAAATTGAAATATTTGATATTTTAGGGGGAAAGGTCAATGAGATTTTGAAGGTTGCAGAACCTGACAATCAAATTACTTTAGATATTCATTCTCTTTCAGCAGGTTCATATATACTAAAATTACAAGTAGATAATACTATTAAGATTGAGCAATTCATAATTGCTAAATAGTTGACTTTTAAATTCAGGATATTACGATTTTATTTTTATTAATTCTAAATAAGTAATTATTCAAACTATCTTATTTAAATTGTTGTTAGAGGTTATATTTTCGTATCAAAATCAATTAAAAAACCTAAACAATGAACAGAAAAAATTTCCTAAAAACAGCCTCAATTGGCGCATTATCTGCAAGTGTATTAATAGCAGCTTGTGGTGGCGATGCACCTAAAACCGATGCCAACGCAACAACTACACCAGCCGCTGAACCAGCTGCTGCAGAGCCTACAGCTGCCGCTGCAGATTGCAACGATATCTCTGGCTTAGCTGAAGCTGATGTAAAGCAAAGAGAAACAGTTATGTATGTTGCAAAATCAACTGATGCTGAAAAGAATTGCGCCAATTGCCGTTTCATGCAAGTTGGAACCCAACCTAATGGTTGCAATGGTTGCCAATTATTCAAAGGGCCAGTTAACCCAGAAGGTAATTGTAAATCTTGGTTCAAGAAAGATGCTTAATGTTCTTTGGGCCTTAGTCTTTGGTCTTTAGTGCCGATGCGTCGAGAGGTCTTTGGCTTTTAGAACAGAAAGGAAGTAGAGTAATCTGCTTCCTTTTTTTATTTTGAACCAATGTAGTAGGCTAGGTTTAAGCCGAAACTCCATAGTTACATGTACTAGTTGTTTTTTTTATATTGTCATATATCTGTCATTCAAATTTGGTCATACAACTTGAGTTAGCTTTTTGGTGTTTTATAATTAAATCCAACAATGCTATGAACCTGTTTAACACTTCAAAAAATAACCTCGATGAGGTTGTTTTTGAGCAACGCAACAAAGCTTATGGTGCTTACGCCATACGTAAAGCTTATCCTGGTAATTTAAACAAAAGCATGTTTCTGGCTATTAGCCCCATGCTCTTAATTGTATTTGGGGCACTTATCTGGAATCACTTCAGACCAATTCCGCTTGTTAAGTACAACTTTACCGCACCTGCCGGACCAAAAACTACCAACACAGATATCATTACTTGTGGCGGTGGTTTCACTTTTATTTTAAATGATCCTTTGGCTGGGTTCACCATTGTAATTGATAAAAAAGTAAAGCCAATTGTTCGTAAAAAGGAAATCGTTAAACCTATTGAAAAGGTAATGGTTGGTATCAATAAACCTGGCTTGCCTAATTTGCCCACTATGGGTGGAATAGGTTTATTACCTTCAGGTGGTGGCGGTATTCCAGGTGGCTCTGGAATTGAGAAAAGTGAGCCTCAAACCATTGGCACCCATGCAGAAATTATGCCCGAATTTCCGGGTGGCCTTGATGCCATGTATGATTATATCCGTAAAAATTTAAGCTATCCCAAATTAGCTATAGAAACCGGAGTCTCTGGCAAAGTAATTGTATCCTTTGTTATCATGCCCGATGGTTCGGTACAAATGAGTAATCTTGAAAGAGGTATTGGCTTTGGTTGCGATGATGAAGCCATGCGTGTAATCAGTCAAATGCCCAACTGGAATCCAGCCCAACAAAATGGCCGCAAGGTTCCTATCAGGATGTTTTTACCTGTGGTTTTTCAAACAGTAAATTAATCGAAAATTGTGCTCGTTTTTTAGCTTTTCTTCAAGGCTAAAATGCTAAAATCGCTTGCTTCTTTTTTAATGGTATTGCTCAAATGACCCAATCCTTCAATGGCCATTTCAACCACATCGCCATCTTGCAACCATTGAGGTTTAAAAGTTGGGTCGTTGAGCAAGCCAGTACCATTGAGTTCTAAGAAACAACCTGTTCCAACAGTGCCTGAACCAATCACATCACCTGGTAAAATATCAACCCCATAAGCACATCTTTCTAATATCTCTGCAAAGGTCCAATCCATATCACCAACATTGCCTTCACTTACCAAAACACCATTTACCCAGCATTTCATATTGAGGTTATAGCTGTTTCCTACATGACCTGGTTTGGCTGGAATTTTAAAAGCTTCAAGTTCATCTGTTGTAACAAAGTAGGGGCCAATTACGGTTGAAAAATCTTTGCCTTTTGCTGGACCAAGGTTCAGCAACATTTCTTCCATTTGCAAAGTACGTGCACTCATGTCGTTCATGATCATGTAACCTGCTATATAAGCATCTGCTTCTGATGCTTTGATGTTTCTACCTTTTTTGCCTACTACAATAGCAGCTTCCAATTCAAAATCTAATTTTTGAAAATGATCTGGCATACAAACAATTTCACCCGGACCTTGAATAGCGTTGTGGTTGGTGAAGTAAAAAATAGGATATTGATCAAATTCAGGAATCATGGGAACACCTCTGTTTCTGCGTGCAGCAGCCACATGCTGTCTAAAAGCATAGCCATCTCTGCATGAACTTGGATTTGGAACTGGTGCTTCTAATTTTACTTCACTTTCATTGATAGCCACACCAAGATTTGGATTGCTTTTTAATTCTTGATCCAATTTCAAGGCGGCAGTCATCATGCTTTCTCCACCCATTAAAAAATCTCTCATGTTATTTGGCAATGCATTGTTGAGCGCATTTAACGACCATATTTGTCCGTTCTGGTAAATGCCCAAAAGCATCTCATTTTGATGTGTATAGCTTACTAATTTCATGAGGATATTTTTATAATTTTGGAAGATTTATTTTGTCGGGTATAATTAAAATTTGCCCATAAGTTTTTTGGTATTTGAGATACATCTGTTGGGCCTCAATGTGGTTTCGGTAATCGCCTACCCTTAATTTAAAATAAGGTTGTTGGTAAATTAAATAGATGGTTTCATCTGGATATTCTTGCTTAAACTTATTTCTCAAGGCATTGGCATTGTTTCGTTCTGAGCCAGAGAATAACTGAATCCTATAACCATCCACGGTTGGCTGACCTTTGTTTATTTCAATGTTTTGGGCAACCAAAGAGTCCAATAATGGGTCACTAATTATTTTCACCTTAGATTGTGCAGCAAGGAACAATCCTTGAAAACAAAACAAAATTAAAACAATGTAAGCCTTTTTCATTCTTAATCTTCTTCGCTATATTTAACCAATTCAATACTTGCCGAGGTGCCTAATCTATCTGCACCAGCATCAATTAACTCTTTTGCAAATGCTTTGGTTTTAATGCCTCCCGAAGCCTTAATTTTGGTTTTAGCAGGCAAGTATTTGCGCATAGATTTCACTGCTTCTACCGTTGCGCCAGCCGTACCAAATCCTGTAGATGTTTTAACAAAATCGGCCTCGCAATCTGCACAGATTTTGCATATGGTTTTTATTTCCTCTTCATCTAAATAGCAGGTTTCAATAATTACTTTTACATGCTTGTTTTGCAAATGGCAAGCAGTAACTACTGATTGGATATCATTCTGCACCGCCACAATATCGCCACTTTTAAAAGCTGCAATATTCACTACCATATCCACTTCTTCAGCTCCAGCAGTTATGGCTTTTTTTGTTTCTTCTACCTTACTTGATACCGTATTATAGCCTAAAGGAAAT
>CAMCJW010000068.1 GCA_945875195.1 Chitinophaga pinensis
CAATCACCAAATCCTACTACAGCCAGCAATAATGGTCCGGTATGCGCAGGAGGAACCCTCAAGTTATTTGCAGATAGCATTGCGGGCGCAAGTTATCTTTGGAGTGGCCCAAATGGCTTTAGTTCCACACAACGTAATCCAGAAATTGCCGCAGCAGGAATTTCAGCACCTGGATTATATTCGGTTCAAACCGTAATTGGACAATGCTCTTCTACAGTGGTAAGCACCTATGCATCGGTGGTAAGTACCTATTTTGCAACAGGCAACGGACCCTTGTGTGCTGGACAAAACATCAGTTTAAATGCCACAGAAATTAATGGTGCCAGCTATTCATGGACTGGACCGAATGGTTTTACAGCCAATGTAAGAAACCCTATAAGAAGTGCTGCAAGTACTGCAGATTCTGGAAATTATGCGGTTACTATTTCTTTGAGTGGCTGCGGTTTACTAGGACCATTTAGTGTATTGGTACCTGTGAATGAAAACCCTACTCCACCTGTTACCAGTAATAACGGACCATTGTGTGTGGGACAAAATTTAAGTTTAACAGCCATTGGTTCAAGCCTTGGTTCATACAATTGGATAGGGCCAAATAACTATTCCTCTTCTCAACAAAATCCGGTTCGACCATCGGCCTTGAATACCTTTGCAGGAACTTATAGTGTAACTTATACAAGAAATGGCTGCACCAGTGCCCCTTCCAATACAACGGTTATCATCAATAATATACCTGCAGCGCCTACGGCTGGAAACAATGGACCATTGTGTTCGGGTCAAACCTTGAGCCTTACAGCCTCATTGGTTTCGGGAGCAACTTATAATTGGACTGGACCAAATAGTTATACCTCTAGCAACCAAAATCCTACCCGCAGTGGACTTACTTTAATAGATGGAGGTACCTATAGTGTGGTAGCAACAGTAAATGGATGCGCTTCATTGGCCGCAAATACTTTGGTAACCATAACCAATAGCACACCAACGCCAACAGCCAGCAGTAATGGGCCGCTTTGCCCTGGGCAAAATTTACAATTAAGTGCAATTGGTATTCCAGGTTCTACCTTTAATTGGACAGGGCCAAAAGGTTTTGGTTCGACCCAACAAAATCCTATTATTTTAAATGTGAATGATTCTATGGCAGGAATATACAGTGTAACGGCAACAACTGCAGCTTGCGGAACTTCAAGTGCCGCAAATGTTACCTTAACCATTAACTCATTGCCAGCGTCACCGAGTGTTGGAAATAACAGTCCTGTTTGCGAAGGCCAATCAATTGGATTAACAGCATCTACTATTGCAGGCGCCACTTATTTTTGGAGTGGTCCAAACGGATTTTCTTCTAGCTTACAAAACCCAACCATTACCGGAGCAACAAAAGCAAAAGGTGGTGTATACAGTGTGTATGTAACCGTTACTGGTTGTGGCACTTCGGCCATTTCCAATACAACAACTTTAGTAAGGGCCACACCTAATACACCCACAACAAGTAGTAATTCGCCCGTATGTTTTGGCGATACCGTTAGGTTAAATGCGAGCAATAATTTGGTAGGGCCAAATGCAAGTTATACTTGGAGTGGACCCAATAATTTTAGTGCCAGTGGGCCATTGGTCAAAATAAATTCGGCCTTAAGTTCTGATGCTGGAAGTTATTCTGTGAATGTGATTGATAGTGGTTGCAGTTCTGGTAATAGCAATGTAAATATAACAGTTAAGAGTTTGCCAACAGCGCCCGTGCCAAGTAGCAATGCGCCAATTTGTGAGGGAGCAAATTTAAATTTACAAGCATCAAATGTGAGTGGGGCAACCTATAAATGGAGTGGGCCCAATAACTTTATTTCTAGTGCACAAAATCCTGGATTACCAGGTATAAACATTGTTAATTCTGGACTATATTGGGTTCAAACCGTATTAAATGGATGCTTATCTATACCAGCAAGTTTAAGTGTATTAATAAACCCATTGCCGAGCACCCCGGTTGCAACAAATAGCGGCCCAGCTTGTGTGGGCGACAATTTAAATTTGCGTGCTACAACTATTCAAGGAGCAAGTTATAATTGGAGTGGACCCAATTTTAATTCAACCTTACAGAATCCAATTTTGGTAAATGTACTAAAATCTATGGGAGGCAGTTATGCTGTTTCTGCAACGGTAAATGGATGTACCTCTTTAGAAGGCAAAATGGATGTGGTTATTAATACTATTCCTTTAGCACCAGTTTTGAGTTCATTGCCAGCAGTGTCTGCCTGCATTGGAGATAGTTTGAGGTTGTATGCTAATAATGTAAAAGACGGTGTTTTTGAGTGGACCGGACCATTGGCATTTAGCAGCAACAAGCAGTTACCCGTTTTGTTATTAAGCAATACAGCACAAGGAGGCACCTACTCGGCAACGGTTAGTATTTTTGGATGTGTATCGCCAAAGGAGAATATTAGTATAGCAGTAAACAATGTGCCAAATACTTCTGCAATAAATGGTTTGACCCTAGTAAAGAGTGGAGAAGCAGAAAATTATTCGGTGAATAATACAGCAGGCTCAAACTATGATTGGCAAGTAACTGGAGGAGCCATTCAAAGTGGAGCAGGAACTGCAACTGTTTCTATTTTATGGGGCGCAAAAGGCACGGGATCAATAAGTGTTACTGAAACAAATTCCTCTAAATGCAAGGGTATAAAACAAAACAAAGCTATAACCATAGGGCCTGCAACAGGCATTCATGAAAAATCAGTTGAGGTTAAGATGCTGCTATTTCCAAATCCAACTAGCGATAAATTAACCCTACAATTTGATAAAAAACTACTCATGTTGGATCAAATAGAAATTATTGATTTGTTAGGAAGAGTAGTTTATAAAACCAATGATAGGTTATTAAATATAAACAATGCGGTAGAAATACCTGTAAAAGAAATGCCTGAAGGTATGTACTTTGTTACAATAGCAATAGACAACCTAAAGGCAACTAAAACATTTATTAAAAATTAGAAAATTAATTTATTAAACATGGTTTGGTGAAATTACCTCTGAACCATGTTTAAGAAATTATTAAATGACAATGAAAAGGATAGAATATTTGTATTTTCATTCTCTAAATTAGGTTGATTAACTAACTTATTGATATAGGTAGCTTCAAGCGTAATATCGTCTGTAAAACAATAACCAAAGCCAGATGTAATTCTATTTTGGTCTATAAATTTCCCTTGACTTATATTGAAAAATATTTCATCTGAAAAGATAAAATAATAAGTATGTGCTCGAATAGACTTGCCATTTAAGGCTACAAAAAGTTTTGGCATATAAATTAAAGAAGTAAGACTTTGAAAATCTTTGGGATCTTGCAATACCCTCAATCTTTCATCCATTCTAATTTTATTGTAAAAAGTTAATCTGGTGTGCGTAACAAAATGTTGAAATTGCAGGCCTATCTTGTAATCTGAAGATGCTTTTTGTTTTAGTTCAGGCACTTCGAGATTTCTCCAATAACCTACTGAAGCAGATATTTTTATTTTGGGTTTAAAATAATAATGTAACCAAGCTCTGGTGCCAATATCTATTGGATACCTGCCAATATGATTATCACCTTTTAAATTATCACTTGAACTAAATTGAAGACTCAAATCTACCAACATTTTTCTATTTAAACCTTGATTAAAAGATATCTCATTCCACAATTGTGCCGGAGTAACAATATTTCCAACATTGCCTGCTTGTGAAAAAACCAAAAAAGGATATAAAACAAAAAAATATAAATAAAACCGTTTCAATTCTTTGTATATTTGGGATAACAATATAATGCAATATTCAAGACTAAAAAAAACAAGCATGAAAGATTTCTTGGTAAAATTTTCATTATTGCTTGCTTGCTTTTTTGCACATCAAACTCTTAACGCACAATGCGATGTAAAAAGCGAAGTTAATCCAACTGGCGTTTTTATAGAAACTACGAAGAAAGAAATTATCTACTTCAACAATCTATACAGCATATATTCTCAAGTAAAGCATGATGGTGATAATTTTTTCCTTGTTATTCGGGTGAATCCAATGGTTAAAAAAGAAAAATATACTGGCACAATGAATATTATTTTAGAGAATAAAGATTCAGTAAATTTGATTTTTTACGATGTTAAAACAAGGTCGAAAGACACTTCTATTAGCTTATTTTATAAAATTGAAAGCGACCAAATCAATGAGTTAATAAAAAACAAAGTAAGCCAAATTGTGATGGATTTTGACCAGGTTGAAAAAACATTCATCTTAGAACTACACCAGGATGTAATTAAGAATCAGATTAAATGTTTGATGAAAGAAGAAGAGGAGAAAGAGAAAGGGAAAGAGTAAGGCTTTTTAAAAGAACTCGTTAAGTGTGAGGTAAAAAGCCGACATAACTGAGGTAACAAAACCTTTATCAGAGCCGTTGGCTGCCACTGCGGGCAAAATAGAAAAATAAATGTTAGCGGTATCTCTTTGCTGTTGCTCTAAAAAGGTAAATGCTTCTTTTCCCTTCCAGTTTCTCCAAACATCTAGGAAATCCTTTTTTGAATAATTTGAATTTGTATCATTCTGCGCTATGAGTGTTGCAGCAATAAAAATCGATAGAAAAAATGAAAAATAATTCCTCCAACTTACTCTTTAGGCGATTTACCAATTGGAATACCCACATTAAAATAAAGGGCGCTATTTTGCTGTGATGGCATAGCTTGCTCTTTTACAATATTAACCAAGCCTTGGTAATACCTTACACTCAAATTCATCCCGTTTCCACCCATTAAGCGATAACCAATACCTATGGTTGAACCAAAATCTATTCTGCTTAAATCATTCTTCAAATTACGACTATATTGAACATCGTCTTCATTATTGATGCTACTGTAAAAAATATCATTGGCTTTGGTTCTTAAGGCTCCTTGCAAACCACCCTCCAAATAAAAATGATTTTTAAACATATATTTAAGCATTATTGGCACATTGAAATAGCCAATTTTTCTTGTAACATCGCCATTCGCAAAAGTGGTATCTAGTTCTTTGTTGGCTAAATTATAAACTGGCAATTCCGACGCTCCCAAATTTGATTTCACCTGAAGCCCAGTATTGATTAACCAACTAGGGTTTTTCAATTTAAAATCAAAATAGAATCCTACATTGAAAGTTCGCAAGAATTTTCCGGTAGTGCCATTTAAATTAGATAAAGTTAAACCTCCATCGACCCCAAACTCCAATTTATCTGAGTTCAATTTATCTCCTAATAAAAGAGAAATTAATATTTGAGATTGTGATTGAAAGCCAACAACAACCAATAGAACCAACAAACAGAACTTTTTCATGTTATAATTTAATGTAGCCAATATAAAAAAATAAAATAAAAAACTAAATATGTTAGCGAAGTATTAGAAATTAAAAAACAATTCGGTAAAACTTCACAAGCAATATATTTTATATTGAACTGCTTACCTAAACACCAATCATTGAATCAAAAAGTCCTAAATAATTCTAGATAAGCAGGATTTGTTGGATTAATTTTCCGCAAATTTGCAATGTATTTTCTGGCTAAATTAGCTTGGTTTTTACCCATATAAAAGCTGGCCAATGCAAAATTCATTTTTTCATTCAACGGGCTAATCCGATAACCCTTTAAGAATATGGCTTCGGCCTCTTTCAGTTTGTTATTTTGTTGAAGCAATAGTCCGTAATTGTAATACAAATTAGGATTGGTTGACCCAATATTTACGCCAGCTTCAAAGCTTTGAATGGCTTGTAAACTATTACCCATTTCATAGTAAAGCAATCCCAAATTATAATAAACACGGTCGTTTTTGGGGTCAATTTCTTTGGCATCCAATAAGGTTTTTAATGCCAAATCATTTTTCCCAATACTGTTGTAGGAAGTTGATAAATTTAACCTTGCATAATTCATCAAACTGTCCTTTTGCAAGCCTTTTAAATAGAGTAAAATGGCATTTTGATGGTCGCCATCTTGCAGGTGATAATCACCTATCATGATATCTCCAACTGCAAAATCTGCTTGGTATTTTAAAAACTGTAAATTTTCTTCGTTGGCCTGCTCATAGCTTTTTTTATAGTTAGTTGGTAGCTGATTTTTGGGTAGGTGGTGATACAAATCGGCAGCTGCAATCCTAACCGCCTTTACCTTATCAATTAAAGATATTCCAGCGGTTTGAACCCATATGGTGGGATCAAAATTCTCTAAAGACCGCAATGATTGGTATCGAACCAAAGCTTCCAAATCATTTAATGAACCAAGCAAGGCACTCGCACTATTATAACTTTGAATATCCTTTAAATAATAAGAAGCAGTAGCCCTTGCAATGGCAGGCTGGCTGGTATCGGAAAGTAGTTTTACCAAATGTGCCTCACTCCTATTGTTGAGCAAACTTCCAGGCAATAAATCATCCGAAAAATGATACGCACGTTTGGGTCCGTACCAATTTACCACTGCTTTACTCGCCCATTCATTACTCTTGTTGGTATGACAATTTTTACACGCATTGGGTGTTTTGTACACCACAGATTGATCTGGCCGTGGTATTCTAAAACTATGATCTCGGCGTGCATCATTTCCCATGTAGGTTTTATCCATCATGTGGCAATTGATACATTGGGCACTTTCGGTATTTACTGCATGAAAATGATGTTGTTGGGAATTGTATTTAGGAGCATGGCAATTTAAACACAAAGCATTTCCAGCCTTCAATAATTTACCAGAATGTGGGTTATGACAATTGCTGCAGCTCACATTGTTCTTAAACATTTTACTTTGAGCAAAAGAACCATATTCGTAGTCTTCCGCGTTTTGTTGACCATCGGCAAAATAATACTCATTGCTTATAAGCTCTGGAACAAGATTATCAAGCAATTCAGCTGATTGAACAAGTTTAGGATTAAGGTCAGTTTTGCGGGCATGACAAGGAGCACAAGTATTTATTTGCAGTTTGTTGTTGGCATTTTTACCATAAGCCAAAGCTGCATTTTCTATTTTCTCACCTGCTTGATAATCTTCAGATTTTACAAACGCCAAATGAGCCGAACCAGCACCATGGCAGCTTTCGCATCCCAGCGTTTTTTCGCTCATGGTAGTTTGGTAGGTATCTGTTAAAAGGTCGTAATTTTTCTGCAAATTGGTTGCATGGCAAGATGCACACATGGTATTCCAATTTTGGCTATTGCCGGTCCAATGCAGCCAATCTCGGTGGTGTATTTTTTGACCAGCATATTGATTAAACCACTTCTTATTTTTGCTATCCCAACTTAACCTTGTGGCTTGCAATTTACCACCTGGGATTTCAATGAGGTATTGTTGCAAAGGATAATATCCAAAAGTATACTTCACTTCAAAGTCTTGGTTCAAGCCATTACTACCTTGTGTATTGATATAAAATTTATTACCTTTTTTAAAGAAGCTAGATTTTACGCCATCTGCCTCAAAGCTTGTTTCAAAATCGCCCAAAACACTTGAATCTGTTGGTTCTTGCATGGCTTTTACATGGTCTGAACCAAGGTAATCTTGATGCTCTTTTTGGTGACAAGATTGACAAGCAGCAGTGCCAACATAAGTTGCTGTTGTAGGATCAAATGAATTTGAAGCAATTGGGTTCGAACCAAAATTACAGGACTCAAAAACAGAAAAAGCTACAAAAAATAAAATCAACACGAGGAGCAAATGAATAAAACCTCTTTTCATTTGGTAAACATAATGATAGCTAATAATAAATAAAAATTAGGCAACAATTTTTAGGATTTACAATCCAAACAAACTATTTCCTCATAATTTTAGCGGCTAAGTATGCCACAAAGTATGCACCTATAATATCAACCACATCCTACCAAAATGGCGATGGTAGCATCATACCCATCATAAATCTGCCTATCAAAAATAGTGCACCAATCCCCAATGCCAATTTCATTTGGTGACTAGCTGCAATAATCAAACAAATCAACGTTTCACTCAATATACCGAAAACTCTACCCTCCTGTTTTTTTGTCTTCCTTCCTCTGTGGCATTTGTTGCTATTGGGTTTAAACTGCCTAATCCTTTGTGGTTGATATTGGCTTTATTTATCCCTCCTTTGACTAAATAATCAGCAACTGATTTTGCCCTGGCCTCAGATAGACTTTTATTTTTCTCCTCACTCCCAATATTATCAGTATAACCAACGATATTTATTTTATAGCTGGGATTACGTTTTAAATAGGCCACCAACTTGTTTAACTCTACAAACGACTGACTGAGTAATTGGCTGTTATTTACCTCAAAAACAATGTTATTGAGTACCAAGGGCAATCCTAATTTAGGGGCAAAACTTGGATCTTCAATTACTTGTTTTGATCCGCCCCTAATTTCGTCTACATGGCAATAATAGCCTTTAAAAGAAATACCACCTGGGGTTAAGTCTGGAATTTCGATCGTTATTGAATTGAGCAGTGTTGTTCCATTACTTGCATAGAGTTTGCCTGTAACATTTGTACTGGTATTAAAAGTTAGCTCAGCCCTATACCATGAATGCATTTTGTATGTTTGTGATGCAGACTTCCAGAAAGGATAAGTATAATCTGGAGACCTTCTAAAACTGAAAGTATTATTTTCTGGGGCAAGGCATAAATAATAGCCGTGCCCCATTCCTATTGTGTTTTTTCCAAATCCCAGATAGGCATTTGTTTTTCTTTGAAATCGAACCCAACAACTAATTACTTGGCCTGGTAAACCAATTTGCAAGTCGGTTCTTACGAAATAATCTGTTTGGCAATTCAATCCAAGTTTGCCAGAATGGGCACAGCCTTTATTCAATGAGGATATATTGGGAACTTCACATTCTATCCAAGGCGACCAAATCCATGCCGTGTCTCTTTCAAAATCTTCAATAATTGGTATGTCGGTTCCTACTTGCCCATAGCTATTATAAAAGCTACAAGTTAGCAGAATTAAGTATAGTTGGGCAATCTTCATGTCTCTTTTATTGGTTTGTTTAAACCTACAATTAAGCGTAATAATTTGAGATAGGATGCTTTTATTTAACTACAGCAGATTCAGATTTAGTAAAATTTCTTGTAAAGAAAATTCCATGGTAAGGCTCATTCGTACCTTTGGCATACAAAAATAAATATTTATCGTAAGCCAAATTTGAGTAGAATCTTGGCTAGTGCCTAAATTTTTTATTGCAACTATGAATTGCTTTCTAATTCTTTTATTCTTTCTTTTAACTTGGCTACCTGCCAATTTTGAAAAAGAGATGTTGCCAAGAAACCAGAAAAAAGAATGGTATTTCCTAAGGGTAAATGTAAGATTTTCAATACGGCTCCGGCAATAACTAAAATTGCACCAAGCGCGTAAATTAGGTTTTCGTATTTCATATTGTTAGTTTAATTAAGGGTGTTACAATTGGATTTATTTTGCTTTGAAATTTTTTGTGTTTCTTAAATTAGGAACTTTGTGTTTGAGTAAGTCATTCGAAAACAAACCAACACTCACAACAAATATATTTAAACAACTTAAATTTTCCAAGGTTGGGATAAATGAATTTACCCATCAAAATGCTTTGCTAATTTTTGATAATTGTTACCCTTAATTAAGTTGCCGAAATAGCTTGAGCATGCGCATTTTCATTGGGTGCAATTTTTCCATCTTTTAGCACGGCAAAGGCATGGGTAAATTCTGCACCGTAAAATACAATCATAGAGGAGTACGACACCCAAAGCATGATTAAAATAATTGAACCTGCAGCACCATATCCTGAGCCAGGATTAGCTTTTCCGAAGTGCAAGCCTATAACTGCTTTACCAATTTCAAATAATAAGGAAGTACCTATTGAGCCAACCCATACATGGCGCCATTTAATTTTAACATCGGGAATAAATTTAAACATGAGAGCAAACAATAAAGTAATAATTGAAAATGACAACAAGACATTTAAAATTTGCAACCCAATTAAAAATGTATCTGAAAAATAACTGGCAACCCATTCGCCAAATGCCACTAGTGTTGCAGAAATTACCAAGGATGTAATTAATATAAATGCAATGGCAATAATAATTCCGAAAGAAAATAGCCGAGCTTTGAGGATACTTAAAAACCCTGATTTTGATATATCTGCCTTTACTCCCCAAATGGTATTTAAGGAGATTTGAAATTGCACAAAAACTGCTGTAGCACCTACTAAGATAGTGATTATTCCAATAGTGGTGGCTAGCACAGAATTTTTAGATTCCATTCCTTTGGCAATGATGTCTTGAATTTGCAAGGCCGTTACTTCGCCCATTGCTGACCCTATTTGTCCAACAATTTTTCCATTTACTGCATCTTGTCCAAAGAAATAACCAGCAATAGTTATAACAACAACTAAGAGGCCTGGTAAAGCAAAAATGGCATAATAAGCAATTACCGCGCTTTCTTTAAATGGGTCTTTAGCCCACCATTCTTTTAGAGCAATTTTTGAAACAGGAAAGAGTAATTTGACAAGTTCTTTCATTTCTAAATCCCTAATTGCAAACTCCTAGTAGGGTCCAAATAAGAATAAAAATAATTACGGTTCCTAGGCAACCACCACCTAATTTATTTGCACCATATCCTGCAATGATTCCTTTAAAAATATTGTTCATATAACTAAATTTATTGGGTCAAAACTAAATAAATAAGTTAATACCATTGTCAAATGATTGTTTTTTTGAAGTGGTATTGCTTTTAAACACTCGTTGTAAAAGATTTCCTTTTGTGGGTTTTATTCCTTTAAAACGGGTTGAACCAATATTTTCACTTTTTAAATGAAAAATGGTAGCTACTAATTTTTTGCCCCAACTCGGTGAATTCCTATAAACGAATGCTCGCTCACCAAAAATTAGTTGACGATTAACTTTGATTTCCATAATTTATTTTTTTGTGTAAAGTTGGGCATAATAATACTAAATATTATTACACATTTCTCTAAAGGTTTTATAGGATTTACAGCTTTATAATTGGCCCTTTAAACGTCACTGGTTTTAGATAAACTCCTTACTGATCATCTTACAGCATATCCGTTTTTAATAAACTTTTTGCTACGAAAAAATATATTTATAAATTTAAAATGGTTAAGCCAAATGTTAAGGTGGAAATTTCATTAGGACTTAACTATACTTTTGAATTGAACTAAAAGAGGGGTAAGCACATGAGGTCTTTATCTTTATAAGACAACAGTTTGCCTATGTATTCCTTTCTGTTCGTGTAATTTTCCATTAGACAAAGGTATTAAATAAATTATCGAAACTTGTAAAAAACGCAAGTTTCGATAATTATAGAGTAGTTTTCAACTAGTTATCTTTACCTATTATCTTTTATTGTTCAGTCTTCCTACCATTGGCATAATCGGGTCACAGAAGGGAGTTTCACCCTTACGTTCCCACGGAACCGTGCTTGAAAGTCTCCCTTCACACAGCCTGCCCCGCCTATGCGGGGGCTCTTCTAGTTTCATCACGAATGTATTTATTCATTCTGAATTTACCAATAGCTGGTTATTGGCTGTGATTTTACCTCATAATAATCAATCATCCCTTGCGGTTGTAAATTTTATTTGGTTAAACTAGCTAAG
>CAMCJW010000069.1 GCA_945875195.1 Chitinophaga pinensis
ACAACCACTAATGGTACCAAGGCCATAAAGATGGCAAAGGCCATGAATCCAAATAGTATTTTAATTGGATCATTCTTAAATGTTACAGCACTCTGCAATAGAATTAAAGAAACTGGAAAGGACTTAATATTACTTTGTTCTGGTTGGAAAGACAAGTATAATTTGGAGGATACTTTGTTTGCAGGCGCAGTAATTCATCAGCTTACCAGTACTCATGAAATACACGATGATGCTGCCTTGTCTGCCTATTTTTTGTTTGAGCAACACCAGCATGATTTGGAGGCTTTGGTACGCAAGAGCTCCCATGCCGAGCGTTTTACTTTGTTGCATTTGCAAACTGATGATGTTAAATTCTGTTTGCAACAAGATACTATAACGCTTGTGCCAGAAATGGAAGGAGAGTTTTTAGTCAATAAAACTGCCACACAAATTGCTGGATAAAGGGTTTTGGTTCGAACCGAAAACTGTTAGTTAGCAAATGCGCATTTGTGTGAAATAACTTCTAGAAATTCTACATCCGAATAATAGCAATCTGCTTTTGCAAAAATCTTGCGTGGATGTCCTTTGTATTTAAAGTGAATTTCAGGTAAAGGGCTATTGCCATTGGGGCTTTTCAGAGGTAAGTTTTAGTTTTTTGTTTCTTCATATTAGGTGTTTGTTTCCGTTTTTAGCATTGAGCCAAAATGTATCAAAAAGCTAAAAGCAATCACCAAAAAACTGCCAACTAAGTTAAACCATAAAAAGCTGATATCGGTATAAAAATAAAGTGATAATACCATTGATTCTGCAATGATGGCGGCATAAAATGCACTGGCACCTTTTATTTGTTTAAACATAAAGGCCACTAAGAATATGCCTAAAATGGTTCCATAAAATAAAGAGCCAAGTACATTCACAGCCTCAATTAAGCTCCCTAGTTTATTAGCAAACATGGCCACGCCAATGGCATACAAACCCCACAAGCCAGTTGCCCATTTGGATGCTTTGAGGTAATGTGCCTCACTGGCATTTTTGTTGAAACTGCGTTTGTAAATATCTACCATAGTGCAGGAGGCCAATGCATTTAATTCGGCCGATTTACTTTGCATAGAGGCTGCAAAAATAACCGCAATCAATAAGCCAATTAAACCATGGGGTAAGTAATCTATTACATACCTTAAAAAGACATAATTGGTATCATTCGTTTCGGCTTTTGGGTCGTTCAATTTCATTAAATCGGTGGCTTGTTTTCTGAGTTTTTGCAAGTCTTTTTCGCTTTGAACCAAAACGCCTTGGTGACTAGTAATTGCTGCATCATCGCCTGCTTTAATTCCTTGGTTCAAACCGATAGCGGCTGATTTTCTTTTTTCAAATAAAGCTTGGTGTTGTGTATTTAATTGTTGCCAATCTTTTGCATAAATACTAGCCTCTAGTTTTTGTGTTTCGTTGTTATTAAAGAACAATGGTGCAGGTTTAAATTGGTAAAATACAAAGAGCAAAACACCTATCAATAATATGAAAAATTGCATAGGAACTTTTATGAAACCATTCATCAATAAACCCATTCTACTTTGCTTTAAATCTTTGGCACTAATATACCTTGAAACCTGCGATTGATCAGTGCCAAAGTAGGAGAGTGCTAAGAAAAATCCGCCTATTAATCCACTCCAAATATTGTATTTATTGTTGAGGTCGAAGTTCCAATCAATCACATTCATTTTGCCCAATTTGCCTCCCATTTTTACGGCATCTGTAAAGCCAATATCTTCAGGCAAAAGTTTTACTATCATGTAGCCTGCTAAGAACATTCCAATAAAAATAATGCTCATTTGTTGCAGGTGTGTATAGCTTACAGCCTTAGAGCCTCCTGCCACCGTGTAGGCAATTACAATGCTGCCAATAAACAAATTGGTATAGTAAATATTCCATCCAAGCAAGGCAGAAAGAATAAGACTTGGGGCGTAAAGTGTGAGTCCGGATGCCAAACCACGTTGGGTTAAAAATAAAAGCGAAGTAAAGACCCTTGTTTTTTGATCGAACCTATTTTCTAAATATTCATAAGCTGTATAAACATTTAAACGATGATAAATGGGCAAAAAGAAAATACACAAAACCACCATGGCTATAGGTAAACCAAAGTAGTATTGCACAAAGCGCATCCCATCTGTATAGGCTTGTCCCGGTGCTGATAGAAACGTAATGGCACTAGCCTGTGTAGCCATAATGGATAAGCCAACCATGTACCAAGGAATGCTGTGGTCGCCTTTGAGGTAGGTTTCCATGTTTTGGGTGCCTCTACTTTTATAAAGGCCATAACCCACAATACTAGCTAATGATAATAATAAAACTATCCAATCTAAGGCGCTCATTGCAATGATTGGGTTAGTTGGTAATAGATAAAAATTTGGATCAGCAAGAAAACGAGAATGCCCCAATATAGTTTGTGAAATAACCTATCTGTTGCATTACTTAACTGATTATCCTCTTTTTGAACCATTAAAATATTTTATTAGCGTATGAGATAAAAGTCAAATATAATTGTGCAGATAAAACTAACCTAAAAAATGAGATTATTTTCTGCTTTTGCAATTGCCACCATGCTTTCCCTTCAAGTTTTTGCTCAAAAGAAGGCCCCTGAAAATTGGTTCAACCTTGATCCCAAACAAGATAAGATTTGGGGCATAAGCTCAGAGAAGGCTTATAAGGAATTGCCTATTGGCAAAAACGATAAGAAGGTTATTGTTGCAGTGATAGATGCAGGTTCTGATGTTAACCACGAGGATTTAAAAGCCAATATTTGGGTCAACCCAAATGAAGTAAGCTATAATGGAAAGGACGATGACAACAATGGTTATATTGACGATATCAATGGTTGGAATTTTATAGGTGGAAAGAATGGTAATGTAAATGCAGATACCTATGAAAGCACTCGCATTCTCGCTAAATACAAAGGTTTGCCAGAGAATCAAAAACCAGTTTTTGCAAATGATGAAGAGAAAATTTTGTATGAGCAAGCCTTGATATTATACAAAAAAAGTTACGATGAAACCTATCCTCAATACAAGCAGTTTTCGGAAATCATGAAAAGTATCAATGACATGATTAAGAAAACTGGATCAGCTAATCCTTCTGTGGAGCAAGTTGAGGCAATTCCTGCAGAAACCAAAGAAGACAAGGACATGAAGCGCATAGTAAAATATATTGCTATGACAGGTGGCGTAGAAAATTCTCCAATCATGAGTCAATTAAAGGAGGCCGAAACGCAATTGGCCACTATGGTAAATTTTAATTTAAACAAGGAGTTTGATCCTAGAAAGCTGGTAGGTGATAATTATGAAAACATGAACGAACATTTTTATGGTAACAATGAAGTGTATTCAATGAATGTTGATCATGGAACACATGTAGCAGGTATTATTGCCGCAGTAAGAAACAATGATTTAGGTGTCAATGGAATTTGTGAGAAGGCTGTTATCATGACTATCAAGGTTGTACCCAACGGAGATGAGCGAGATAAGGATGTGGCCAACGCCATTAGGTATGCGGCAGACAATGGCGCTAAGGTTATCAATATGAGTTTTGGTAAAAAGATATCGCCAGAAAAATCAGTGGTTGATGAGGCTGTTGCCTATGCTTTGAGTAAGGATGTTTTAATGATTCATGCTGCTGGAAATGAGGCAGAAGATTTAGCTACAAATGCGTTTTACCCAAATCCTAATTTAATTGCACAAAAGATGGCAGCTCCAAATTGGATTGAGGTTGGTGCTTCGAGTTGGCAAAAAGGAAAGGGTAGGGTAGCTACTTTTAGTAATTATGGCAAAAACCAAGTGGAGGTATTTGCGCCAGGAGTTGATATTCAATCAACGTTTCCTAACAGTAAATACAAAAGCGAAAGTGGAACTAGCATGGCTGCTCCAGTGGTTGCGGGTGTTGCAGCTTTAATTAGGCAAAATTATCCAAACTTAACGGCGGTTCAAACAAAACAAATTATCTTATTAAGTGCATTGCCTTGTAAGGAGAAAATTATTATACCAGGCACAAAAAAGAAGGCTAAATTATCGGAGATTTCTACTACGGGAGCAATTGTAAATGCTTATGAAGCTCTGGTATTAGCCGAGAAAGTTAGCACTGGGATGGTAGTTTTACCAAAGCTTTAGTTTGCTCTTATAATCAGTGATACTGTCATTTCTTAAGCATTGTGAAAAGCTGGCTTGCTCGCAGGCACAGCGGCCTTCGCTACCTGTTCTGGCAATTTGCATTCTGCTCATTTTAATTTGTAGCGGACCTTCAATTGCTTTGATCCAATAATCGTAATTCTCTAAGTCTTCTATTTGGTCTTTTAACCCAATGGTTTGGTCGAGCACAAATTCGTAATTTGTCTGATTCGGTTGATTTATATACACGTAATTTATGAATTGCCAATTAAGCACAATTGTTTGGCTAGAATCAATGATATCAGCTTTAGTCCAATTTGTACCTTTATAGTAAACATAAATTCTAACTGAATCATTTTCTTCAATAGGGTAAGTGATGGAATCGGCCGCATCCATGTAAAAATGCGCGTATGGCAAAGTCATGTTGCAATCATCGCATTTGCATGCGTTTAGCATGGTGGCTAGTAAGAAGATTGCAATTAGATTTTTCATAGATTGATTAAAAAAATAAGGGTTGCTAATCTTTTTAGAAAAGCAACCCTTTTGTATTGTTTGGCAAGATTAACCTGCTACTTGTTTTCTGATAATATTTAACGCGCCACCTTCTTTAAACCACTCAATTTGTTGCGCATTATAAGTATGGTTAACCTCAATGTTATCGCTGCTTCCATCGGCATGGTGCAATACCATTGTTAATGGTTTACCTGGCGCAAATTGGTTCAAACCGATAATATCTATGACATCATCTTCTTGAAACTTTTCATAATCATTTTTATCTGCAAAGGTTAAGCCTAGCATACCTTGCTTTTTAAGATTGGTTTCGTGGATACGAGCAAATGATTTTACCAATACAGCTCTAACACCTAAATGACGAGGCTCCATAGCGGCATGCTCTCTTGAAGAACCTTCGCCATAGTTTTCATCACCAACCACTATTGAACCAATGCCTTGGGCTTTGTAAGCTCTTTGCACTTTAGGTACAGATTGGTATTCGCCGGTTAATTGATTTTTTACGCTGTCTGTTTTTTCATTGAAATAGTTTACAGCTCCAATCAACATGTTGTTTGAAATATTATCTAAATGCCCGCGGTATTTTAACCATGGTCCAGCCATAGAAATATGATCGGTGGTACATTTGCCTTTTGCTTTGATTAGCAATTTAAGGCCAGTAAGGTCTGAACCTTCCCATGCTGTAAATGGATCTAATAACTGCAAACGATCAGATGTTGGAGATACTGCAATACTTACTCCTGAGCCATCAACAGCTGGTGCAAGGTAACCTGCATCTTCAACAGCAAAGCCTTTAGTTGGTAATTCATCGCCACTTGGTGGATCTAATTTCACCGATTCGCCTTTGTTGTTGATTAAAGTATCTGTAATTGGGTTGAATGATAAATCTCCTGCAATGGCAATAGCTGCAACCATTTCTGGTGAGGCAACAAATGCATAAGTATTAGGATTGCCATCTGCTCTTTTTGCAAAGTTTCTATTGAAAGAATGCACGATAGTATTTTTCTCAGCTTTTTCTGCGCCAACTCTATCCCACATACCAATACATGGTCCGCAAGCATTGGTAAAAATACTTGCATTTAAATCTGTGAATGTTTTGAGCAAACCATCTCTATCTGCAGTAAAACGAACTTGTTCAGAACCTGGGTTGATCCCAAATTCTGCTTTGGTTACTAAGCCTTTTTCAATGGCCTGACGAGCAATAGAGGCTGCACGAGATAAATCTTCGTAAGAAGAATTGGTGCATGAACCTATCAATCCCCATTCAACTTTTAAAGGCCAATTGTTTTTAGCAGCAGCTTCTTTCATTTCAGAAACTGGAGTTGCCAAATCTGGAGTAAATGGTCCGTTTAAATGCGGCGTTAAAGTGTCTAAATTGATTTCGATAACTTGGTCGAAATACAATTCTGGGTTGGCATAAACTTCTGGGTCGCCAGTTAAATGACCTTTGATGCCATTTGCTAAATCTGCCACTTCATTTCTTCCAGTTGAACGCAGGTATCTTTCCATGCTTTCATCGTAACCAAAAGTAGAGGTAGTTGCACCAATTTCGGCTCCCATATTGCAAATGGTTCCTTTGCCTGTGCAGCTCATGTTGATAGCACCATCGCCAAAGTATTCAACAATGGCACCGGTTCCACCTTTTACGGTTAAGATACCAGCCACTTTTAAAATAACATCCTTAGGGGCAGTCCAACCGTTCAATTTTCCTGTAAGTTTGATTCCAATTAGTTTCGGGAATTTAAGTTCCCAAGGCAAACCAGCCATTACATCACAAGCATCGGCACCACCAACACCAATGGCCAACATACCTAAACCACCTGCATTTACAGTGTGGGAGTCGGTACCAATCATCATTCCACCCGGAAATGCATAATTTTCTAAAACCACTTGGTGAATAATACCTGCACCTGGTTTCCAAAATCCAATACCATATTTATTAGAAACTGAGGCCAAGAAATCATATACTTCTTTGCTTTCTTTATTGGCATAAGCCAAATCGTCTTTGGCACCAACTTTAGCCGTAATCAAGTGATCGCAATGAACAGTAGAAGGAACAGCCACTTTTGGCCTACCTGCTTGCATAAATTGTAGCAAAGCCATTTGGGCGGTTGCATCTTGCATGGCAACTCTATCTGGACCAAAATCCACATAACTTTTTCCTCTTTCGTAAGTTTGGGTAGCGTTTCCTTCAGTAAGGTGGCTGTATAATATTTTTTCGGACAAAGTAAGGGGTTTGTTCACCACTTTACGGGCAGCTTCAATGCGCTCTCCCATGCGGCTGTAAACCGCTTTGATCATTTCTAAATCAAACATATTGTATTATTTATAATTAATAGAACAATTAACTGGCTAAAAAGATTGAATGGGTTCAAACAGATTAACCTTAAAACTTGCCGCAAATTAACTGATTCTTTCTTAAAATGACGGAGAAAAGCAGATATCTTTGTTAAATTAATATTCCTGATATTGAATGAAATAGAAAAAATAACCCGCGAATTGATTTTGCAGGATTTTGATCTCAGTGTTTCTATGGAACGAGAAGCTGTAATAGAGGCACTTAGATTGGCTATTGTATATTTGCTCATTCACAACCTAGAAAAGTTATGGAACATTCTCTATAAAATTGATGTAAATGAGAGAAAAGTAAAGGCCTTATTTGATAAAAATAAGCCCGAAGAAATTGCACCCGAAATGGCAAAATTGATTTACGAGCGCCTAGAGCAAAAAGCCAAAACGCGCGTTGAGTATAGGAGGCCGTAATTGAAACTTATTATGCTTTTTTCTGAAAATTAATTCAGCATTTTTATTTCTTGGCAAAATCCGGTTTACCTGAAAAAAGATTAGTAAATAATCCTAATAACTCTGTTTATTTATGTTCACTTTATACTTTTGTATATATGAACAAGCAAGAAAAAGACCCCTACATTGTATTTTTATCTGAGATAAAAGCGAAAATTCACTTGGCGCAGTATGCAGCCATGAAGCAGGTTAACACAACCATGTTGACTTTATATTGGGAAATTGGAAAAAGTATTGTGGACAAGCAAAAACAATATGGTTGGGGCAAATCCATCGTTGAAACCTTATCAAAGGATTTACAAAATGAGTTTCCTGGTGCACAGGGTTATTCTGCTAGAAATCTATGGTACATGAGAAATTTTTTCGACCAATACAGTGAAAATACAAAACTGCAACCAATGGTTGCAGAAATTAGCTGGAGTAATAATATGGTGATTATGGAGAGGTGCAAGGACAATTTAGAACGTGAGTTTTACATTCAAATGTCCAAGAAATTCGGTTGGACAAAAAACGTTTTAATACATCAAATTGAAGGCAATAGCTACGAGAAATTTCTACTTAATCAGACAAATTTTGACAAGGCAGTTCCAGAAAAATATAAACATCCAGCAATACTTGCCGTAAAAGATGAATATAATTTTAATTTTTTAGAAATGCCGGAAGGTCATAATGAAAAGGAATTGGAGCTTGCCTTGATGAAAAATATTCGAATATTTTTATCTGAAATGGGGGCAGACTTTGCGTATATTGGTAATCAGTATAGATTGCAGGTAGGCGATGAAGATTTTTATATTGATTTGCTTTTGTTCCATAGAAAATTAAAATCACTAGTCGCAATAGAATTAAAAACGGGGAAATTTAAACCCGAATATGCAGGTAAGATGAATTTTTATTTAGCTGTTTTGGATGATAAGATTAAACAAGAAGATGAAAATCCATCTATTGGAATTATTATCTGCAAAAGTAAAAGTAAAACAGTTATAGAGTATGCCTTGAAAAACACCTCAAGCCCTATAGGAATAGCTAATTATACTTTGACAGATATTTTACCTGAAAAATATAAGAACTTAATCCCTTCACCAGAAGAAATTGAAAAAAAACTAGGAGGATTTATTGAAAATATTGTCGCAAAGGAATAAACATGTTCAAACACTCGCAAAGGCTAATTCTAGTGAAATTCTGCAATATTAAACACCTCTAAATTGAGAAAATTCTTCACCATCTATTTTGCCTTTAAATAATGCAAAATAATATTTGCATATCTTTGAACGAAAGATTAACTCCTACCTCAAAATAATTCTTTCGAAAGATTTATCGGTTTTAATTTTAATGGTGCCTACTGCAAAGTTGCGCTCATTTAGCTTATAAGATTTTCCATCAATTACTGCCTCTTGGCATTCAAAAGGAACACCATGAAAAACTACTTTATAACTCTTGTAACTTGTTTCATAATTTCCTTCTTCTAAGATTTGCGATACAATTAAATTCTTGGCATTGCCAGATACATAGAACCTTCTTTGGTTAAAGATACCTGCTTTATAACCATAGTTGTCATTGGCATCTTCATACAAAATACTCAAAACATTGTTCTCGTTTGCGTAGTAAATATTTAAAGTGAGCTCAGTAATTTCAAATTCTCCCACATATTGCATTTTAGGGTAATAAGGAATTACAGCTCCTGCCCTAACCAAAACAGGAATTCTATCTATCGGACAAGTAATGGTATATTCATTTCCACCCTTGTATGCATGGTCGTTCCATAGATGATACCAATTTCCCTTTGGTACATACACTTTTCTCTCATTGGCACCCGGACTCAATACTGGGCAAATTAAAAGGTGGTCGCCAAAGCCAAATTCATCCATGCGGTTTAATGTCTCAGGGTCGGTTTGATCCATCAACGACATAGGTCTGATGATTGGTGTTCCATAGTTGGTATGCTGCCAAAAAGCAGTATAAATATAAGGCAATAATTGGTAGCGGAGGTGCAAAAATTTCTTAATGATAAACTCATATTTGGTACCAAAACTCCATGGCTCTTGTTCAAATTTTGTTTCATTGCCCGCACTGTGCGTTCTAAAGAAAGTATGGAAAGTGGCGAGTTGAACCCAGCGTGTATATAGTTCTCCATCTGGCTCACCAATAAAGCCACCCACATCACTGCCAGAAAAGGATACACCAGATACGGCCAATCGCTGGCATTGTATATTAGCTATCCATAAATGTTCCCAAGTAGCTGAGTTATCGCCTGTCCAAACACTCGAATAACGTTGTAAGCCACTATAGCCCGAACGGGTAATTACAAATGGCCTGTTAGGCATCATAAATTTGCGCAAACCGTGGTAAGTTGCTCTGGCCATTTGCATGCCATAAATATTGTGTGCCTTTCTATGGCTACAAGGGTTGCCATCATAGTCATGACGAACATCTTCAGGAAATGTACCTATTTCAAAAACCGCAGGTTCATTCATATCGTTCCAAACGCCTTTTACACCTGTATCAATTAATTCTTTAAACAATGAACTCCACCATTCTCTTACCGCTGGATTGGTATAATCTGGAAAGTGACATTTGCCAGGCCATACATCGCCTTCCATTAAAGTTCCATCGGCACGTTTGCAGAAATAATCGTATAAAATACCTTGTTTCCAAACCTCGTAATCTTTGTCTATTTTAATGCCTGGGTCAATAATTACTACCGTTTTGAACCCATTTTCAGCTAAGTCGCCAATAAGTTTTTTGGGTTCAGGAAAATGCTCTTTGCTCCAAGTAAAACACCTAAAGCCTTCCATGTAATCTATATCAAGATATATTACATCACAAGGTATTTTTCGCTTTCTAAACTCGCTGGTAATCTCTCTAACTTTGCTCTCTGGATAATAACTCCATTTACATTGATGATAGCCCAAAGCCCATAAGGGTGGCAGCTCATGGGTGCCAGTTAAGCTAGCATATTGCTCTACCACATTCATTAATTGCGGACCATAAATGAAGTAGTAATTCATTTCGCCACCACGTGCCCAAAAGCTCGCTGTTTCATTTTGTTCTTTACCAAAATCAAAAATAGTTCTGAATGTATTGTCGAAAAACACGCCATATCCATGTTTTCCGCCACTATGAAGACCCATATAAAATGGGATATTTTTGTATAACGGATCGCTATCTTTTACAAAGCCATAAACGTCTGTGCCGTAATTTTCAAAACGCTTACCTCTAACATTTAATTCAGTTGGCTTGTCGCCCATGCCATAAAAAGATTCATCGGGCATTATTTTTTTACTGCAATAATTGATTTTTCCGCCCTTTAATAAATAATGTTGCCAATGAAAACCCAACTCATCTTGTAAAATAATTTCGCGGTTCTTGTCCATTAAGGTAATGGCAATATTTTCCTTGCTGATCCTACATATTATTTTGGTAGTTTCAATCTCAAAAAACTCACTGGTTTCGTGGAGTTCAACAGAAATAAGCTTTACCTGAAACGACTTATTTACAGCATAAGAAAAATCCTTTTGAAAGAATCCATCGGCAGCATACCTGAAGCGAAAAATGGAATCGGTATTGAGTTTTATTTCTAAAATGGTATCGGCAGTATAGAAATAAAAAAAGTTCCCTTCTTTCTTATGCGATTCAATTTTACCTGGGTAATATTTGATAGAATATTTGGATAGTGATTCAGTTATTTGCATCTGAAAATAATATTTTGTTTATGAAGAATATTCATTTACTTGTTATCGCAATCTAAGAGTTTGTTTTTTTAATTACATAAATAATTTATTACTAATTGTAATCTATGATAAGCCTTATTTTGTTTTTGATAATCTTTTTTTTACAGAGGGTGAAACATGGTTAAAAGGAAAAAGGTACTGATGTTT
>CAMCJW010000070.1 GCA_945875195.1 Chitinophaga pinensis
CTATACCTGAAGATTAAAAATATTATGAGAATGATTTTAAATAATTTGTCTTTACCTCGCGAACGGAGCAGTGGTAATTGGTTCAAATTCTTTTAAAAGATATTTAAAATGTGCAGCCATAGCAACCATGGCAGCATTGTCTGTGCAATATTCAAAAGCAGGGATATAGGTAAGCCAATTGTTTTTTGCGCCTTCCTCTATTATCGTTTTTCGGAGCGCGCTATTCGCAGAAACTCCGCCGGCCAATGCAATTTCTTTTATTTCGGTTTGAACCGAAGCTTTGATGATTTTTTTCATTAAATGAAGAATAATTGCTTTTTGAATAGAAGCACATAAATCGGCTAAGTTTTCTTCAATAAAATTGGGATTCTCCTTTTCCTGCTTTTGAATAAAATAGAGAAATGAGGTTTTTAGGCCACTAAAACTAAATCCTAATTCAGGAATTTGCGGTTGTGGAAATTTGAATTTATCTGGATTGCCACTTTGAGCATATTGATCTACCAACGGGCCACCAGGATAGGGGAGTCCTAGTATTTTTGCTGCCTTATCAAAGGCTTCACCAGCCGCATCATCAATGGTTTTACCTAGAATTTCGAAAGAAAAATAATCATTCATTTTTACTATTTGTGTATGGCCGCCGCTTACAGTTAAGCATAAAAATGGAAAACCAGGTTTAGGATCATCAATAAAATGGGCCAAAACATGCGCCTCCATGTGGTGAATTCCAATCAAAGGAATGGTCAACGATAAGGCCAAAGACTTTGCGAAACTGCAGCCAACCATGAGAGAGCCAATTAATCCGGGACCTTTGGTAAAGGCTATTGCCGACAAATCCTTTAATGAGATATTGGCTTCTTTCAATGCAATTTCTACAACAGGAACAATATTTTGTTGGTGGGCTCTACTTGCTAATTCTGGCACAACGCCTCCATAAAGTTCATGAATATTTTGCGATGCAACCTTATTGGCAAGAATTTTGCCATTACATATTATAGCGGCTGCTGTATCATCGCAGGATGATTCAATAGCTAGAATGATTATATCTTTTTGCAATTTTGCCGACACCAGTATATTTGTTATCTTTCGACACAAAACTACGTTGCTAAAGAAGTTTATCAAAATATCTTATGTATTATCTGCCGGCTTTATTGGTCTGCTGATGCTTTTGTACCTTCTTTTTAACACCCATTCGGTTCAAAATTATGCCATTGGTAAGCTTACAAAATATGTAAATGAAACCTACCATACCCGCATTTCTATTGGGGAAATCAACTATGATGGTTGGACTTATTTCAGTTTAAGGAACATTAATTTTGGGGATCAGAAAAAAGATACAACTTTTTTTGTTGGGAGATTACAATTTAATATTTCTGGTTTAAAATTAGATTCAAGCCATTTCATTTTGCGAGATGTAGTGCTCGATGAAGGCCTATGTAAAATTACCACTTATAGAGATAGCACCTATAGTTTTGACGTAATTGACCTTTTTTCTGACCCCAACGATACCATCTCTGACCCAAATGCACCGCCATTTATTCTTGAATTTAAAAATTTGGAGTGTATGGATACCAGGTTTCTTCTGTTCGATTCAACGGGCACTTTTTCCGCTAAGGGTTTTGATTACAACCGAATGAACTTTTACGAAACCAATTTTAGGTCGAATCATTTTAAGTTAATAGATGATTCAATGGTTTTTGATATCAAGAATTTTAGTTGCAAGGAGCAATCTGGATTCGAAATTTTAAGGTTGAAGGCCAATGCTACTATTTGTAAGTCGTTGGTTGAATTCAAAAATTTAGATATGGTTACACCATATAGTCATTTAAAGAATTACTTCAGTTTAACTTCATCATCATGGAAAGATTACGCCAATTTCAATGATAACATTCCAATGAAAATTGTATTGAAAAAGTCGGAATTGGATATGAAAGATATTGCTTTTTTTGTACCAGAATTTGAAGTGTATCAATACCAAGCTGAGGTGAGTGGTTCCATAAAAGGGCCTTTGAGTAATTTAACCATGAAGGAAATGTTGCTGAAGATTGGTTTCGAAACTCAATTTGATGGTGATGTTAAAATGATTGGTTTGCCCAATATTGAAGAAACTTTTATGGATATTAAAGCAAATAAGTTTACTTCAAACAGGAATGAATTAGAAATAATTGCAGCTATGGAGATGCCGCAAGAATTAGAAGATTTAGGGAAATTAAAATATAAGGGTCAATTCACTGGATTTTATAAAGACTTTGTTACCTATGGAATTATTGAAACAGATTTTGGTTCGGCCCAAACCGACTTAAACATGAAGGTAAACGAAAAAACCATGTTGAGCGAATATTCTGGTAAGTTAATCATGAATAACTTTATGTTAGGTGCTTTTCTAAATAACAAAGATTTAGGAATTTTAACTATGGAAGCTTTTGTACAAGGAAGAGGATTTGATTTAAACACCCTTCATACTAAATTCCAAGGTAAGGTTAATGCAATTGGGTATCAAAATTACACCTATAGTAACATTGATATAAAAGGAAATGTTGCACATAAAAAAATTGATATGCACTTAAATGTGGCAGACACAAATTTGGAAATGCTCTCAGATGTAATGATTGATTTATCAGAAGAATATACACATTTTATTGTTGATGGAAATCTGGAAAATGCCAACTTAAAACCTTTGAATTTGAATGACAATAATATTTCATTGGGAACAAGATTTTCTTCAGATTATTATTTGAAAGATTTAGGTAATAGTCATGGTACAATAAGTATAGAGGATTTTCATTATGAAAAATTTGGATACAGTTATAAAATCAACCAATTAAAGCTAGAATCGGAAAATGAGGATGGTGAAAAAATTTCAATCAATGGCGATTTCATACATGGCAATATAAAGGGAGATTATGATATAGGAGAATTGTACGACCAAATAAAGTATTGGAGTTTGAGTTTAGGAGACACTTATTTCAATCCCAAAGTGGCCAAGAAAACCACCCAAAAATTTGATTTAGATTTGAATATATTATCTACAAATTCAATTTCACCATTATTTTTCCCAGGGTTTAATGCCACCAATATTAACCTAGAAGGTTCAGTAAATAGCGATGAAGAGGCATTTGAGTTAGCAGGATATATTGGAAATATAAGATATGACGGATGGGATTTGGTTCAAACCACTTTTAAGATAAATGAACAAAACAAAAACAAGGGTGAATTATTGTTGGGATTTAAAAGCTTTGGTAGGTTAGATACTTTATTGATTGGAGAATTTGCAATGAAATCAAAAATGGAAACAGATTTGTGGAAATTGCAATACCAAATTAGAGATACCTTAAGTGTAGTATTTGGTGAATTTGACCAAGAGGTTATGTTTGAAGAAAACGATTTTTGGATAAATGGCAAAACTTCTTGGTTTCAATCGGGATATTCTAAATGGAATATTTTGCCAGGTAAAACCATTAAGCTAAACAACAAAGATGTTTCATTTGATCAATTAAAATTAACCAATGGAGGCCAAGAATTATTAGTAGATGGTGATTATCAATACTCAGGAAAAAATAAGAACATAAGCGTTAACCTTCAAAATTTGGAGTTGAATACCATCAATCAATTTGTAAAGGAGCTTGGTGTTAATTTGGCAGGAACCGCAGATGGTTATGTTGTTTACAAGAATATGGGAAATAGAGATGTTGTTATCTCTAAAATTACTGCTAAAAATCTTAGCCTCGATCAAGATACTTTGGGCGACTTTGATGTAAGTGTTGGCTACCGCGAAAAAGAAGAAGATTTACTCATTGATTTCAGTTCTTTAAAGGGTAAAATAACTAACCTTAAAGGCTCTGGAACCTACGATATAGCTACCCAATATCTAGACCTTGCTATTGATTTTAGTAATTCAAAAATTGTGGCCTTTCAAGCATTTGTTAAAGACTATGTAAAATTAAACGCTGGAGATGCCAAGTTAAATGCGAGGTTAAAGGGGCCAATTGATAAACTGAGTTTGGATGGACAATTATCTTTGATAGATGTGAGTTTGAAAGTAGAGTATTTACAAACTAATTATACCATCAAGAATGCAAAGATTAATTTCAATGATAATGTCATAAAAATTGTTCCCTTTGATTTAAATGATGCCAATAACCAAACAGCAAAAGTGAGCGGGCAAATATCTCATGTTGGTTTTAGTGATTTAAAATACAATATTCATTTAGATGATTTTAAGTCGTTTCAAATGATGAAAACTGTAGCAAAAGACAATGACCTTTTTTACGGAAATGTTTTCGCAACTGGGCAGTTTTCTATGAAAGGAACCAGTAAGGATGCAGCTATGTATTTGGATGTGGTGTCGGAAAAAAACACCAAGCTTACGATCAATCCTTTTGGCGCCAGCACAGAAACAGGAGAGTCTTACATTCATTTTGTGAGCAGAGACACCCTTGCTACCGTAAAAGCCAAAGGAAAAGGGAATGATTTTGGTATAGGCGTTTATATGAATATCAAAGCCAATCCTTATGCTGAAATTCAAGTAATTTTTGATGCCAAATCTGATGATAGGATAAAGGCCAAAGGAAATGGTAAATTGAGAATGGAATACCTGCCAAATGGAAACTTTTTGATGTTTGGAGAATATGAACTAACGGAAGGCGAATACCGTTTTAGTGCCATGAATGTGGTGGCCAAAAAATTTGATTTACGCAGTGGAAGCAAGATAACTTGGAGCGGTGACCCTTTAACAGGAAGAATGAATATTGTTGGTGTATATAGTTTAAAAACTTCTATCAGCCCAATTGTTGCAAGCATGGGCACAAGTGAAGACCCAAATGTGAGGGTTCCGGTAGATTGTATCATCAACATCAGAGGTTTAGTTGAAAAGCCTGAATTTGTTTTTGATTTAAATTTCCCAGATTTATCGACCACCGTTACTGGGGCAGCTGCATCAGAATTAAATGCTGTTGTGGCCAATTTTAGACGTGAACCAGAAATGATGAATCAGCAAATGTTATTCTTGTTAATTTCTGGTGGTTTTGTGCCTATTACAAATACCAATAACTCCTCTGCAAGTACTTTTGGTAGCCAAACTGTCTCTGATTTGTTGAGCAAGCAGGCTGCTGGTTTAATAGGAAAGGCCATTCCAAATTTTGATGTAAGTGTGGATTTGTTAAATGCTTCTGATCCAACAAAAAGTAGAACTGTCTTGTTATCGGCCTCAAAAAGGTTTATGGACAATAGGCTAGAGGTGCAAACCAGTTATGCCATTGACCAAACACAAACAAACCTTTCGGCTACCTATAATTTGAAAAAGAATGGCAATACCAAGGTGAAGGTTTTCAATAAAAGTGGTTTCAATGCCATCTACAATCGAAATGTGGTAACCTCTGGAACAGGTTTGTTTTATAGAAAAGAGTTCAATGAATTTTCTGAGATTTTTAAAAAGCAAAATGCTTCTCCTAATTAATATTAATAAAATAAGAAAATATATATGATTCCATCTATTGATTTAAATGATTTTTTAAGTGGCGACCCAATTAAAAAAAATAATTTTGTTCAAGCACTAGGTAAAGCCTACCAAGATATTGGGTTTGTTGCTGTTAAAGGTCATCTTTTAGAGGATGAGGTGAGTCAACAACTTTATTGGCAGTGCCAAGAATTCTTTAATTTGCCTGATGAAACAAAAAAGGTTTATGAAATTCCAGGTTTAGCAGGTCAAAGAGGCTATACTAGTTTTGGTAAAGAACATGCCAAAGGCAGAAATGAAGGTGATTTGAAAGAGTTTTGGCATTTTGGGCAAGAAGTAATTGGCGATGATCCAATTAAAAATGAGTATCCAGAAAATGTTATTGTTAAAGAACTATCTGGTTTTAATGCTAATGGCCTCAAAGCATACAGGCAATTGGAAGAAACCGGAAAATATATGCTTAGAGCAATAGCTTTGTTTTTAAATTTGCCTGAAACCTATTTTGATGATAAAATTTATCATGGAAATAGCATACTCAGACCTATTCATTATCCGCCAATTACCAGTGAACCTAAATCGGCAGTAAGAGCCGCAGAGCACGAAGACATTAATTTAATTACCTTGTTAATGGGCGCAAGTGCCGAAGGATTGCAAGTATTAAATAAACAAAATGAGTGGGTTGGTATTACGGCATTGCCCAATCAACTGGTGGTTAATGTTGGCGATATGCTTCAACGATTAACCAATAATGTATTGAAAAGTACAACCCATAGGGTAGTCAATCCACCTAAAGAGAAATGGGCTTTTCCACGTTATTCTATTCCTTTTTTCTTGCATCCTAGAAGTGAAATGCGCTTAGATTGTTTGCAAGAATGTATCAGCTCAGATAATCCAATTCATTATGAACCAATCTCTGCTGGAGATTATCTCTTAGAAAGATTAAAAGAGATTGGATTAAAATAGTTAACAACAGGCATGGAATCCTTTTTAGGTTCAAAACAAAAAATTGTGAAGGATTTTTTTCCTACTATTATTCATTGCTTTTTTTTCTTAATTTTCTCCTCAATTTCTCTATTAAACCATTACTATTTTAGATCAGTAGGTTTAGATTATGGGTTAGCAAACCAAGCATTATATGAATATGCGCACTTTAAAACTGCAATCATTACTCAACTAATAAGTGGTGAACCAAGTAATTTTTTAGGTTGTCATTTGAGTTTTTGGGTACTGCTTTTGTCCCCATTCTATTGGATTTTTGGTTCATACACCTTACTCATTTTCCAGAATTTCATGCTCATTTTTGCAGGCATTGGGATTCTTAAAATAGCTAAATACTTTAAAATGAATGAGTGGGTAATGATATTAGTCCTACTTCAGTTCTATACAAGTTTTGCAATTTATTCGGCTATTGCATTTGATTATCACGACAATGTTATAGGTGCGTGTTTTTTACCTTGGCTATTTTATTTTTATCAAAAAGAGAAAATTGGCTTAACCATTTTATGTTTTTTTGCAATTCTAATTTCAAAGGAAAATTTAGCAATCCTTTTAATTTTTGTGGCCTTTACACTATGGTTGAGTCGGCCAAACTTTAATTGGAAATCCTTTCAAATACCCCTTTTACTTTTTATCATAGCCATAAGCTATTTCTTCCTCGCAATATTAGTGGTTATTCCAAGTTTGAATGGTAGCGGTAATTTTGATCAAATTGGCAGGTATTCTCATCTAGGTTCAAGCCTGAGTGAAATTTTTAAATATATTATTACCCATCCTATTAAAATGTTGCAATTGTTTTATGAGAGTCATATTGAGGGCGACAATGAAAGCCGAGTTAAGCAGGAATTTCTTTTTGTTTTGCTTCTTTCGGGAGGAATTGCACTTATAAGAAAACCTGCATTTTTGTGGATGGTTTTACCTATTTTGATACAGAAATTGTGGAACAAAGAATTGGCTTTTTGGGGTTTGAGTTACCACTATCAAATTGAAATAGCCCCCATTGTTAGTTTAGCAATCCTCTTTTGGCTGAAAGACATTAATTCATGGAAAATACAAATTAGCATTATAGGAGTTTTGCTCATTACCACATTTTCAATTTGCTTTCTAAAAATGCATTCTCGATACAGTGAGTACTATCATCCGTATAAGGAAAATTTATTCACTATAGCTCATTACCAAGCACCAGAAGGATTTCAAAAAATAAAAGCGGGTATCGCTAAAATCCCTGCCGATTCTGCTGTTTGTGCGCAAGCTAATTTGTTACCGCATTTGTCGAACCGAGATAAAATATATCACTTTCCCTACATCAACGATGCTCGATATTTCTTGTTCTTACAGCCTCAATTAAATGCTTATCCTGAAACCCAAGATAGGGCAGAGGCGATTATAAATGGCTTACGTGAGAGCGGAGAATGGATAGAAGATAGCACTTTTGCCCCACTAAGAATTCTTACCCGCAAGTAATATTATTTATCCTTTAGTGGATTGTCAATGTGAAACTTTACCAAATCCTCTAAAGGTGATTTTAGCACTTTCCCCATATGCATATCATAACTCAAAGCAACTACTTCTAGTATATCTTTAAACACAAAACCTACCGATCCAATACAATTGAATCTGTAATCTTTGTAATCAGGATATTTACTAGCTAGGTTTTTAAAGAAATCTCTAAAAGAATCTCTCACTTTGTTTCTAATATACGGGTGATCCACATATTCATCGGCAAACTTGCAGAAGCTAGCCAAATACCTGTTCGGAAATTGAGTGGTATAAAGTGTAGTAAATATCTGTTCGTTGTCTGCTATTTGAAAGCGCTCCTTGAACCTAGCTTGCAAGGGTGCTTCTAATCTGCCACGCATAAAATCACGTACTATTTTTTTGCCTATATAACTTCCACTTCCTTCATCCCCTAATAAATAGCCCAAAGAATCAATATTCATTGAAACATCATTGCCATCATATAAACAAGTATTGCAACCAGTTCCTAAAATTGCAGCAAAGCCTTTTTCTTTTCCTAATAAAGCTCTCGCTGTTGCCAATAAATCATGGCCAACAAAAATATGTGAAGCACCAGGAAAACTTCTATTAAGCGCTTTTCTTACAATGTCTTTCTTTTCTGGAGTGCTACAACCTGCGCCATAGAAGTATACTTCTGTTACTTCATTTGCATCAAGATCCTTTAATAAATTTTCTGATAAGGAATAAAATATAGCTTCTGTATCTATGAAATAAGGGTTGAAACCTATGGTGTGAAAAATCATACTAAATTTTCCACTTTTATCTGTCAAGCACCAATCTGTTTTGGTTGATCCACTGTCGGCAATTAAATACATATCAATTAATAATTTATTGATACGAGATTATAAAAAACCTGTTTATAAAACAATAGACTGCTTTAAATAGTTGGTATTTGTAAAAAGTATCCCAAAAGACAAAAGTAATTTTCTTTTAAAAAACACATATTCAAATGTTTATGAAATCAATTTGTGAATACAAGTGGATTTCATTATTTTTGGATTTGTAACCCCTGAAGCACAAATGAATTTTTCCGGATCAGTAAAGAGTAAGCTACCCCACGTTGGAACCACCATATTTTCTGTAATGTCGGCTCTGGCCAACGAGCAACAAGCCATCAATTTAGCCCAAGGCTTCCCAGATTTTAATTGTTCAGCCAAGTTGGTTAGTTTGGTAAGTCATTACATGGAAAAAGGCATGAATCAATATGCACCAATGCCTGGCCTTATTCAGTTGCGTGAAAAAATTGCGGCAAAAACAGAACAATTATATGGTGCCATATACAACCCAAATACTGAAATTACAATTGTTCCAGGTGGAACACACGGAATATATGCTGCTGTGAGTGCTGTTGTGCGCGAAGGAGATGAAGTGGTAGTGATAGAGCCATGCTATGATAGCTATCTCCCCGCTATTGAGTTAAATGGTGGTCGTGCAGTATTTTATGAAATGAAATATCCAGATTATTCAATAGATTGGAATGAGGTTAAAAAGCTCATTAATTTCAAAACAAGGATGATCATGATCAATACCCCTCACAATCCAACAGGTTCTATTCTCACCGATCAAGACATGGTTCAATTAACCAAAATTTTGGATAATACAGATGTGGTTGTTTTGAGTGATGAGGTTTATGAACATATTATTTTCGACCACCAACAACACCAAAGTGTAGCTAGGTTTCCAAAATTGGCCGAACGAAGTGTGATTATTTCATCGTTTGGTAAAACCTATCACACCACCGGTTGGAAAATGGGGTATGTTTTGGCTCCAGAAAACCTCACTAAAGAATTTAGAAAAGTACATCAATTTATGGCATTTAGTGCCAATACACCCATTCAATATGCACTAGCCGAATTTTTAGAAGATGCTGATGCTTATTTACAATTAAACCAATTTTATGAAAACAAAAGGAATTATTTTCAAAAGCTCATTAAGGGGTCAAACTTTAAGCTTTTGCCGTGCAAAGGTTCATATTTTCAAATGCTCAACTATGCTAAAATTACGCAAGAACGCGACGTTGACTTTGCCGTGCGTTTAACCAAAGAACATAAAGTTGCTAGTATTCCAACCTCAGTTTTTTATCACAAAAAAATTGACAACAACGTACTTAGATTCTGCTTTGCCAAAGACAATGAAACACTCGAAAAAGCAGCAGAAAAATTAATGCGTGTCTAGCATTTAATAGTCAAGTTTCATGAGTTTTTAGTGTAAGGCGGCAATTTCAATTGAATGTCGCCTTTTTTTTAATGTTATTGCCCTAATTCCCGCATTTTAAAGTAATCAACCTTTATATTTGAACCAACTAATAAGAGAATGATACAAGACATAATTAAAGCAAAAATAGCCAGTGCGTTGCATGCTTTATATCAAATAGAAACTTCAGGTGAAAAGATTGTTATTGAAGCTACCACAGCTGATTTTGAAGGTGAATTTACTTTTGTCACTTTCCCGTATTTAAAACAATCTCGCAAAGGTCCAGAACAAACCGCCAATGATATTGGAACTTATTTGCTAACCAATCTTCCAGAATTAGAAAAATTTGAAGTGGTAAAAGGCTTTTTGAACCTAAGTATTAAAGAATCTTTCTGGTTAAATTTTATTCAGCATGAAGCCAATACAGCTAACTTTGGTTTTTCACAGCCAAAAAGTAAGGAGCCAATTTTAGTTGAATATTCCTCGCCCAATACCAATAAACCTCTGCATTTAGGACATGTGCGCAACAACCTCTTAGGATATTCGGTTTCTGAAATTTTAAAGGCAAATGGCCATTTGGTTTATACTTGTAATTTGGTTAATGATAGGGGCATTCACATCTGTAAAAGTATGTATGCCTGGATAAAATTTGGCAATGGAGAAACACCAGAAAGTACAAAGATAAAAGGAGATCATTTAGTAGGAAAGTATTACGTCATATTCGACCAACAATACAAAAAGGAAATAGAGCAGTTGAAAAATGGCGGAATGAGTGAAGTAGATGCAGCCAAAAAAGCACCAAGCATTATTGCTGCCCAAGAAATGTTGGTGAAATGGGAGGCCAATGACGCGGAAGTGGTTGGTATATGGAAGATGATGAATGCTTGGGTATATGCAGGTTTTGAGGTTACCTACCAGAAAATGGGCGTAAATTTTGATCAATACTATTACGAATCTAATACCTATTTGTTGGGCAAAGAAATTGTACAAGAAGGACTAGATAAAAAGGTATTCTTTACTAAAGACAATGGCTCTGTTTGGATTGATTTAACCGAAGAAGGCTTGGATCAAAAATTAGTTTTAAGAGGTGATGGAACCTCTGTTTATATTACACAAGATTTAGG
>CAMCJW010000071.1 GCA_945875195.1 Chitinophaga pinensis
GTTAGCAAGCCTATTTATAATTCATTTACCATTCCCAAAAAAACGGGTGGTGTAAGAGAAATACAAGCGCCGGGTATAAACCTTAAATACATTCAATGGCGACTGAGTGTTATTTTTAACCAGCTATACCAAGCGCCGGGTGGGGTGCACGGCTTTGTGGCAAAAACAGAAAATGAGTGTTATTCTATTCTCAGCAATGCCCAAAAACATGTAAACAAGAAATGGGTATGGAACCTCGATATTAAAAATTTCTTTTGGAGCATTTCCACACAAAAGGTGGCAAACAGATTCATGTTGGCACCATTTAATTTTGAAGAAAGCAAGGCAAAATACATTTCACTAATGATAGGATATGAGCGAAAATTACCAATGGGCTCGCCCTGTTCGCCTGTTGTATCTAACTTAGTTTGCGAGGAGTTGGATCAGCAAATAAATGATTGGGTGCTGTATCAAAATGAATTGTTTCCAGGCACCAATTTAGTTTATACCCGCTATGCCGACGACATAACATTCAGTGCTAACCTTTTAATAGAAGAAGAGCAAAAGGAGATAATCTATTACATGCTGAACCAACATGGATTTGAAGTCAATGAAAAAAAAGACCGCACTCAATCACACAAACAAGCACAATGGGTAACAGGAGTGAAGGTAAATGAAAAGCCCAACCTTGATCGCAAGTACATCCGCAACATCCGCGCAGCACTTCATCAAGCCCGCCAAAAAGGATTGGCTCAAGCCACCCAAAATTACTTTAACCTACCAGATCCCCCCAGCCCAGAAACCACCGAACAATTTCTTTCCGTACTAAGAGGTAAAATCAGTCACCTTGGATTTGTAAAAGGCAAGGACGATCAAGCTTATTTAAAGTATTGGAAGGAGTGGAGGGAGTTGAAGGAGGAATATATTTCGGATTTAACATCGATAGCGTTAAGTGATCCTTCTTGAGCGATATAGATTGGAATAGGTAAATTTTGTGTTGCGATTGCATTTAATTTAATGCAGCTACCCGTAGGGCAGTACTTTTATCCTATAACTCAATTTGAAAAACTAATGTTTTAAAAACACAATATCTGTCTTTGGAACACGAAACACGACAATTTATGCAATTTATTTAAATATTTGTTTATGGACAAGTTATTGAAGTGCTAATTAGTGTACCACTATTGTTAACAGTAACTCTCCAGCAATTGCCATTTGGAGACTTCATGATAATGCCCGACCCAATATCCATTACATTAATATCACCACCACCTACTGTAAGTGTTGAGCCGGGATTTAATGTTCCAAAACCAAACTTGCCGTTTGGAGTAAAAACAGCTCTGTCAACATTATTGGTAAAAAAATACAAACCATGATTGCTTGGAGTTCCAATCCCACCTGTTGAATTGGCACCGGGTGCAGTTAAATACAATGAAGAACTATCAGCAGTATTTTCAATTCGTATTTCAGAATTTGCAGCTGCTAAATGTAGTGTTGAAGTAGGGTTTAATGTTCCAAAACCAAACTTGCCGTTTGGAGTAAAAACAGCTCTGTCAACATTATTTGTAAAAAAATACAAACCATGATTGCTTGAAGTTCCAATCCCACCTGTTGAACCATTACCAGGAGGGGTGATATACAAATTAGAATTTGCTTGAGTATTGGTTAACACTAATTCCGTGTTAGCAGTTATCCCGCTACTTTTTGTTGCTTGCAAAGCATAAGGCACACTCAATAATTGGCTTGTACCTGTAATGGAATAATTGGCTCCACCTGCTGGGTCAGTTTGGGTTTTAATAAAATAAGGTCCGTTTGCCCAGTTAATGCCGGCAAATGTGCCTGTAACCGGTGTTCCATTTCCTATTTCTAAACTCACTAAACCATTGGCATTGGTGCTTGGGGTTTGTGTTTCTGCATAAACAACTGTACCACTTGATGAACCTTGCAAAATGCTTATTTGCATTCCCACAGGTGTCGATATTATTAATGCATTACTACTGTTGCGAATTACAGCTTGGTAACTCATTTTTTGTGGGGCTTGAGCAAATATGGTTGCACTCATTAATATGGCCGCACAAATTGTAATTATCTTTTTCATGATTTTTAGTTTTTGATTATTTTAAATGATTGAACTTGTTTGTTTTCTTGGTTTACAATATGGATAAAGTAGGTTGCAGCGGCCAAACTTGATGTGTTTATTTGTGTTTGCTGTGCCGTTACTTGTCCGTTGTTTACTAATTTACCTTGCATATCGAATAGCTTATACCACAATTTTTCGTTTTTGTAATCTTGTATTTGCAAGGTTAAATTATTGGCAGTAGGGTTAGGGTAAACCGAAAGTGAAATATTCAATTCGGTTTCATTTATACCGGTGGTAAAAATTTCATAGGCTTGTTGCACGCCTTGGCTTACTGTGCCAGAAGTACTGGTATTAGTAGTATAAACTACTTGTCCTACGCTATAAGCAACGGATCCTCCGCTGCCCGAAGCATCACCGCCTGTGGCGGTAGTTGCTTGTTGTGCCTGCGCTGTTGTTAGCCCAAGGCCTAATAGCAAAACACTTAACTTGATTTTTTTTTGTTTCATGCATGTTTTTATTTTAATCGTTAATATAGTTCTGTTTTTCTCTGCTGTTATTCTTTTTACAATGACCGCTAACGGTCGGCTTCAAGCAACTCATAACATTTAATTCTAATGCTAGTGACCCCATAAATTTTGTACATTTTTGAATTAAGCTATTGAGTTTTTAGGAATAAAACTTCCAAATATTTCATGCTTTTGGAAAATAAAAGCAACTATTGTTTCGCATTTAAAGCCATAGGAAGGATCACAGAAACCTTTCTCCTTTTCAACACAACCCACCACTCGGTTCAAACCGAAAACTTTAAAAATACAACTAATTTTTAATTGAAATAAGGCAGCCAAACTCATAGGGTTATTGAATGATCAAAAAGAAAATAAATGATTCATTGAAATTATCCTAGTAAGAAAAAAAATATTACAATATCAAATCCCGCCAGAGCCAGTCCTGATAATGCGAAAGGGTCATACGGGTAAATATGAGCGTCATCCTGAGCCTTTCGAAGGACTGCACCTTTTTACCACCGCTCTTCCTTAGAAAGTGCCATACATCTAAGCAAACTTATACGGGTCTATAGTGCCTGCCCAAGTAAAGAAAAGGCCTAAAGGCCTCCTAAATGGTGGGGTGATGGCCTCACCGAACCCGGGCCTAAAAGACCCGAGCTGGTTTTCTTTTTTGTTCAATGGTTAAGGTAATGAATTGAACGAACCATTAAATTAGTTCACTCACATATTTATTGAATCACAATTTTTTGATTATAAACTTGTTCTGTTTCACCAACTATTTTTACAAAATAGATTCCTTTTGATAAGGCGGAAAGGTCTATTTGCATTTGGGATTTAATGTTCGATGTTATGTAAACTCTCTCTCCAAGCGCGTTCAATATTTCAAGTGCTCCATTGATTAATTGCATATTGTCAAATGTCAATTGAAAAATTCCATTTGACGGGTTTGGATACACCGCAATTGTATTATTAAAGAGGCTTTCTTCTATATTGGTAGTGATTTTACAAATACCAACTACTGATATAGGATTTAATACTGGCAAATTTACACCTGCACCATTTCCGAGAATACCGTTTCCAACTTCCCCAGAAAAATTAAAGCCCCAGCCGAAAAGTGTACCGTCTTTTTTCAAAGCCAATGAATGTGCGTAATTACTAGCAAAAGCAGAAACATTACTTATACCCGATACTTGTGTGAAACTTTCAATTTGACTTTGAATTTTCCAATTCCATTGCCATAAAGTTCCATCACTTTTTATTGCGTGGCCACAACCTCTGCAATCTCCTGAGCCTGCAATATTTGCGATATTAGCACCTATTGGTACTTGGAATGGAGTATTTTTGGAATTGGCTGAGTATATAAATCCCCATTGCCATACTGTGCCATCGTTTTTTAATGCAAACGAACTAAACTCCGAAGCAGATATAGCTTTAACATTTGAAAGCCCTATTACTTTTACGGGAGTACTAATATAATTGCCACTAGTGCCATTCCCTATTTGGCCGTACCCATTAGTACCCCATGTCCAAACAGTACCATCGTTTTTTAATGCAATACTGTGAAACCGTCCTGCAACTATTTTCACTATACCCGTTAAACCAATAACTTGCCCTGCTGTATTGTTAGAAACAACGGTTCCGTTTCCGAGTTGGCCAAAAGTGTTTATACCAGCCGCCCAAACAGTGCCATCATTTTTTAAAGCTAAGGAATAATCTTCACCTGATGAGATTGTGGTGATACCATTTAATCCAATTGCCTGCCCTGCATTCCAAAAGCCTCCAATTACGTTGTTAGTTAAAAAAGTAGTTTCGTTTTTCCCCCAAGTCCATACGGTGCCATCGCTTTTAATAGCAAAAGAATGTTCTTTACCAGCAGCAACAGCCAACACATTTGATAGCCCTGTTACTAAATGTGGAATTGGATGTTCAATGCCATTAGTGCTATACCCTAATTGGCCACTAAATTCTCTACCCCATGAATATACTGTACCATTGTTGCAAACGGCTAATGAAAATCCTGCACCGGTTGCAAATGTTTGTGCATTTACTGAATTGCTCAAGCTAAATACTGTAAGCGTTGCAATTAATATTGTGTTTCCTAACTTCATTTTCATTTTTTTTGAAATTTTATTGTTGTCAAATAAATTCCGTTTTTTATACTGTTCGCTGGTCTACAGTGTTTTATTTTCAAGGTGTCAAAAGCTATTGTCTAAGAAGTTCGCTTTCTTGTTATTTTTTTTAATGAGCTTAATCAAAGGGTCATCTTGAGCCTGTAAAAGGGCTCAACCTACTCCAGCTTGCCTGCCCTGAGCTTGTCGAATGGCTGTCGAAGGACTGCCTCTCGCTATCGCCGCCCTTCCTCAGAAAGTACCTCTCACTTCAAAACAACAGCCTTCCCCTCATCAAAATTACTAACCTTTATCGGCGATCCTTCCAAGATCAAATCAACTGCTTTATCAAAGTAATAGCGAAGGTCCATTTCTTGTGGATTATTGGCTAAGGTGTAATAAAAACCATCTTGCTTCAACAATCTCTTTGAGCCATCTGGTAGCGATAACTTCATTGGAATTAAATCTGGAACGGTATAGATTCCTTTATAGGAAAAATAGAATTTATAATTCAAATAATTGTTGCTAGTACCTTCCAACGTTGGGTAGCCAAAACTCACCACATAGCCTAAACACCTCGCTGTTTTGCAAATAGTCGCTTCATTGAAATCAATTCTCATTTGGGTTTTAAAATAGCCAATATCACCCACTTGCTTTTCTAATTTATACCTGATTTGCATTGCGTAATAGGGGTTTTTGATGGTTAACCAATCGCAATAAGCAGCATTGTTTTTAGCCGCTGCGGCTAGTAATTTTTCTGCAGCCGCGCTTTGGTCTTGTACATTTCCAGCTTTCTTTTTGGCGTAGGCAGGGGTAGTGGTTTCGCCCATCAATGCCAATAACTCAGCTTTTTTTGTTGGGTATTCAGTATTACCTAAATTGAGTATCTGTTGTCTTTTTGCCGCTGCTTCAGTTGTTTTACCTGCATTCACCAAATTCCAATAATCCTGAATAAGTGTTTGCATATTGGGTTTAAAACTTGACAAGTTTTTAGTAGGAGGGAGCACTGCGCAAATCATACGTGCTGTTAAGAATTTTGGATCTTCTTTCAAAGTAGCAGGATCAGGTGATAAGCACCAATAAAAATCAGAGGGCGCAGATAGCAATGTTTTCTTTTCGCCTGGTTTTAATACAATAAAAATACCGCTCGGAATGATGGCTGTAGTTAGTTTTGGTGCTTTACTATTGGCCTGCCATTCCTGTCCTTGGGCATTTTTAGGACAAATAGCGCTAAAACTCCAATCGTATATGGCAATATCATTCACGCCATTATTTTGAACCGTGATGATTAGCTCAAATACATTCTTCTCCAATGTCCTTTCCGGCGCACCATCCAAGGTTGCTAATTTAGTTGTGACTATTTTAGTCGATCCTAAAGTAAATCCAACCGTTAGTCCATTGGGATTTTGCAAAGGACTACCAATTGCTACGTTAAAATCTACTGGACCAATAACATTTTGAGCTTGCAATGTATTTAAGCAAACTACAAAAAGGTACACCAATACCCATCTCAAAATGGAGGCATGTTTTTTTTCTGTTTGCTTTTCTGGCTCCTTTATACCAATTCCAAAATTATGAATCAATGTCTCATTGTTGCTGCTTGTTTTTGCTTCTTTACTCGTGATTGTTTTCATAATATTGGTTTTGTTAATTTAATCGTTCATGAATTCAAGCCTATCTCCTTAATAATATTTTGATCGCTTGGTTGTATTCAGAATAAGTAATTTCCTTATTTTGATATGCTTTTTGCAATCTTTTGCTTTCAAAAGCTGCAAAATCTCCATATTTCTTTATTGCTTCTTTATAAGCTTCCTTTGAAATAGTGCCCGCTTTGTAATCATTTTTTGCTTTTTCATATTCAGCTTTTTCATTTAAGGTTGAAGTTTCAACTTTTGGTGTTATAGTGCTGGTTTTTGTATTGTTTGCGCTGCTTGTATTCACTGACTTGAGTAAATTAAAAGCATTGTTTGTACTATTTGAATTGTCAGTTTTTGGAGGGTTAATAGCATTGTCTTGAGGATTATCACCCCATCTATCAACATTTGCCGATGCTAAGTATTGGTCATATATAGATTTTCGTGTGGCATATTTATAATCATAATCGTAATAAGCACGTTTGAGTTTTTCTGCAATTTCCTTATCTGCTTTAATGCCTAATCCCTTTTCATACATGGTTGATAATTCGTCATAAACACTTCTTTCAAAACTCGAACCACCTTCCACCCCAAGTTCGCCAAACATTGTCTCTTGAAATTCTATGCTGGCTGCACTTTTTAAAAACCACCTGAAAGCAATGGCATTATCTTTTGATATATGGTTGTATTTTATGTTACTAATTTCCTTATCTCTATAAATTCGACCTAAATAGTACATTGCATTAGGGCTACCTTTTTTAGCAGCTTCGGAATAATAATTAAATGCTATTTCTGCGTTTGATCCATAATATTTCCCTTTTCTATTATAGAAATTTGCTAGGGTCATCATTGCGTCTAGACTACCCATATTAGCAGACTCCTTAAGTAATATCAAACCTTGATTGTAATCCATACCATATTTTTCTGCACCAGTAGGATAGCCCGCCTCTGCAAAGGCTTTCATATATATCACTTGACTTCCTATCATATCCATTGCAAAATTGTTTTTATTCTTTGCAGCTTCTATAAGCCATTTGTCAGCATTTGGCAGCTTATAGCTAATATCATACTTCCACAATCTTCCAACCTGTTGCATTTCGAGATATAATCTCATTCTTGAATTCTCATCACCATTTTCAGCCGCTATTAAATATTGATCTAATTGCCTTTTAAAATACCGCTCGCCTTTTTCCTGATTTTCTTTTGCTATTAATGAATTTTTTTGTGCTAATTTTTCGGCTTCTTCTCTTTGTCTTTGCGCTCTAGCCTCATTTTCAACTTGCATTTGATCTCCCCATTGGGTTAAAGCTGATCCAAGTGCATTTGATGCTTCTTTATATACATTGTTCGAGGAATTATTAGTATTTGAGCCACTATTTGTATTATAGGTCATTGGATTACCCTTGTAGCTATCTGGTTTCTGAACTGGAGTAGCTTTAGTTTCGGTAACATTGGTCTTTGTAGTTTGTGTGGTATTGCCCGTTGAAGTAGATTTGGTAGCACCTTGTCCATTTATATAAACTTCAGATGAACTACCTTTTTGCATAGCTGGATTACCTGTATTCGATGAAGGTGCAGCACTATTATTGGTGGTTGTATTTTGTTGTGGATATTCTATTTCATTTATTCGCTTACGATATACAAGACCATTATCATAACCAACCACCCTTACAGATTCAAATTCAATGCTACAATTCGTATTCGGTTTCTGTCTAACAACAATCCTTTCTTCTCGATCTATGCCATAAAATACTACTGATTTTTCACCAATATTGTCACACTGATACTTTACCTTTACTGTAACCATATCAAATTTAGATGGATTACATATACTCCCTAATTCAGAGCACGAATAATACCTATTTGTTTTTCCTTTGGAATAGTATCCTTTGGAATCAGAATTCACAGAAATTATTTTAACAATCCAACCACCAGAATGAGTTACATCATTATTTTCCAGAGGTGTAATACTCAATTGAACATTATAAGAAAATCCTCCACCTACAATTGTTGCGTCTGAATACGCTTGAATATTTTGTGCATTTGAAACATTGCTCAATCCGCTAATGGCACAGAACAGTATGATTGAAACTATTTTTGTAATTTTTTTCACTATTTCTAATTTTTAATTTTCTTACTCGTTTTGGTTTTTCTCCTCGTCCTAATTTCGAAATAGTAACGGTTCTCAAATTTTATTTTTGTTCTTGGCAGTCTCGTAGGATTGTCAAAAGTTACCCAAGCTAAACTTTTCTGCGTGTCATTGTCTGTGAAGTTATTTTTCAGATTTGTTCAAATCCTTCAAACAACCGCAAAAACCACCCCTCGGTTCAAACCGAAAACCACTAAAACACAACTGATTTTAAAAAGAAATAGAATAGGGTAGATAAACTCATAGTTTTTTGAATCAACAAAACGAATATAACTAATTCATTGCAATTACCTAAACATTAAAAAGCAGGTCACCCACACTCCAACTCAAACTGCCTCTCGTCCTGTGCTACTCTCTCCATACTCACACTCCAACTCAAACTGATTTACCACCGCCCTTCCTTAGAATTTACCCTTCACCTAAGCAAACTTTTACGGGTCTAAAGTGCCTACCCAAGTAGAGAAAAGGCCTAAAGGCTTCATAAATGGTGTGGTGATCGCTTCAAACCAAGGTCTAAAGGACCCGGGCTATTCTCTCCACACTCACACTCCAACTCAAACTGATTCTCACCGCCCGGAAAAGGAGACGCGATAAATCGACGTCTCTAGGGGTTACTCTCTCCACACTCACACTCCAATTCAAATTGGTTCTCACGTCCCGGAAAAGGAGACGCGATAAATCGACGTCTCTACGGGTTATTATTTATACACCGCATCTTCACATCTTCCTCCTCACCTTCCAAACTTCGGAAACAGCAACCCCAACTTCAACCAAACCTCCCAAACCTGCTGACTCAGAAACATCCCCACAGAATAAGCTATCAAAACCCCATGCCCAACTTTCGGCAACCAAGGCTTAGAAGCAAATACCAACCTAACTTTGTTCCAATAAATAGGCAAACAAATACCCGCAGTTAAAGCATACCAAATGCTAAAATGTTTATTGGTAAAGCCATGGAAGTAGGCATGCTGACTCATTACCAATCCCCAAGAAATGGATGCGAAGAACAAGGCCCAGCTTATTTGGTAGAGCTTTGAGTAATCTTTTTTAAATTGGTCTTTTGTTAGGTATAACAATACAAGCATTGCCCAACCCGGGAATACGTAATAGCGCTCCATGCGGTTGAACCAGTCGAACGGAATTTCCCAAAAATCTCTCCAAGTGTATTTGTGAAACGTGTTGATATAGCCTACCGTATCTGCGCCGGTTACCCTAAACGTTAAGGCGCGTGTCATGTCGGTTATGGCTTCTTCCATGCTGTTAAAGTAGATGGCGTTCTGAACCATGTGCAAGGCAAAGCCAAAAAATACCATAAAGGCTGCTGTGATGGTGGTGAACGAAAATACGCGTTTCTGATAAATCCAACCAAAGCCCAATGTGGCTATGCCTAAATATACGGGTTGCTCAAAACTAATGTTGACTTCTAATACCATAATGAGCAATAGGAGAGCCCAGAGACCGTTTCTAGTTCTGCCCGATTCATGATAAAGATAAAGGCCATAGACATACAACCATTTCAATAATTCGCCATACAGGTGTTGGTGTAAATTGTCGGCGTAACAAATAAAGTAGTTTGCCAACCACAGGCAAGCGGCCCCAATCGTCGCTTTCTTTTCGTCTTTTATTAGTTGGTTCAAAACGAAAAAAATGAAAAAGAAAAAAAACACAGACAATAATATTGGAACAATGCGCAATACCAATTCACTCTTGCTCTGAAACACCACCGCATACACACCTGCCAAAATATTTGGTATGGGAGGGTAATGCGTATAAATGGATTTGTAGTAACTAGTATCGCCCGGAAAATAATCGTGCACGGGCAAGAAACTAGTTTGGGTAAAACCAGAATCTAAAAAATAATGCGCAGAAGAGAGCGTGTTTTTATCACTAAATCCATCGCCATAAACACCATTGCGCGCTCTCTCCGAATTAAATACTGTAATATTTATTGCCCTAAATCCAACTATGGTAAATACCAAAACAAATAGGACCCACCTAATATTTCTGAGTTTTTTATTCATGTACAATATTTTTTAAGAGCAAATCTATCTTGGGTTCAACCATTGCCATGCTCATGTTTTTCATGCAAAAATTATCTCCACCACATGGCACCACATCACTATGATGTATGCACGGCGAACAATGCGTTTGTAAATAAAGATACTGGTGCTGTGGGTATAAATCGAACCTAAATCTTTGTATGGGATTAATGGGGCCCCAGAATGAAAGCGTTGGCAATCCCGCTTTAATAGCCATGTGAAATGGCGCGCTGTCTATGCTAATCATGGCCACGCACTGGTATTGCAAAAATGAATAGTAATCTGCAAAATTCAACCTGCCTGCTATGTTTTTTACCCTGGGCTCATCTTGCAATCCATAACTTTTAATAAAATCTTCATTGTTTGCATAATCAATGGGAGCACCTGTAAAAACGATGTTATAATCACTTTTCAATAACAGACTTTTTACAATTTCATGCAACAAACTTGCCGGTATCTTCCGCAAATCTCCACCCAACTCACTGCAAGTATTATTGATGGCAATACTGTTTGATCCAAACAAATTTGCAGTTTTAGGATTCTGCATTTCATAGGCAACAATTTCTTGTACACCCATAGCCATCACCAACTTTTCATAGTTTTGGTAAACCGTAACAAACTGGTTAAAAAATACATTGTGCGTGTTGAGGTAATTCCTAAAATGTACCTTATTTAATTGAAAACCAAAGCGGTTTATAGCCATGGTCCATGCGCTAAACAAGGTGGTGAGTACAGAGTATACCTCCA
>CAMCJW010000072.1 GCA_945875195.1 Chitinophaga pinensis
TGGACCCCATAGAATTAAACCTGTATTTTGAACGCTTTTTAAACCCCAAACGAACCTCACCACCAGATTTTGATATTGATTATAGTTGGAAAGAACGCCCGCAAGTGCACGATTATATCTTCAAACGTTACGGTAGAGATCATACCGCACTACTTGGAACGATGTCTACTTTTAGAAGTAGCTCCATCTACAGAGAGTTAGGTAAGGTGTATGGTTTGCCTAAAAGTGAAATTGATATCCTAGCCGATTATCCGCATAAGGCTGATCGCAAATCGCCTGTTATAGCCAAGATTCTTAACATAGGAACACAACTGCAAGATTTCCCAAATCATCGCTCCATTCATGCGGGTGGCGTGCTCATTTCTGAAGAGCCTATTTTTCAATACTCCGCCTTAGACTTACCTCCCGTTGGATTGCCAACCGTGCAATGGGATATGTATATGTCGGAGGATATTGGCTTCGAAAAATTTGACATTTTGTCGCAACGCGGAATTGGCCATATCAAAGATGCAGCAGAACTTGTTTGGCAAAACAAACAGATAAAAGTAGATGTGCATGAAGTGCAAAAATTCAAGAACGACCCCCTCATCAAAAAACAACTCAAAGAGGCAAATAGCATTGGTTGCTTTTATATTGAGAGTCCCGGCATGCGTGGCTTATTAAAAAAGCTCAAATGCGACACTTATATACACCTAGTTGCAGCCAGTTCTATTATTAGGCCAGGGGTAGCAAAATCGGGCATGATGAAGGCTTATATCCAACGTTTTCATGATCCCAAAAGCATCAATTATTTACACCCAGTAATGCAAGAACAGCTAGAAGAAACTTATGGTGTAATGGTGTTTCAAGAAGATGTACTGAAAGTTTGTCACCATTTTGCAGGCTTAGATTTAGCTGATGCCGATGTGTTGCGCAGAGCCATGAGTGGTAAGTTTAGGTCCAAAGCAGAGTTCCAAAAAATCATTGATAAATTCTTCGCTAATTGCAAAGAGAAAGGTTATCCTGATGAGCTCAGCAAAGAAGTATGGCGACAAATAGAAAGCTTTGCGGGTTACTCTTTTAGCAAAGCACACTCAGCTTCATTTGCTGTGGAAAGCTTTCAAAGCTTATTCCTCAAAACCTATTACCCCATGGAATTTATGGTGGGTGTGATTAATAATTTTGGTGGCTTTTATAGAACTTGGGTATATGTAACCGAACTCAAAAAAACAGGCGCTAAAGTGCATCTTCCTTGCGTAAATGAATCGGATCAATTTACCAATATCAAAGGTGAGGATGTGTATTTAGGCTTTACACACATAGAAAGCTTGGAGCTTAAATCTATTGAAGCCATATTAGTTGAACGTTCGTTAAATGGGCCTTTCCAAGACCTCACCAACTTCATGGACCGAGTGCCCATTAGTGTAATACAAATAAAAATTCTTATCAAAGTAGGGGCATTTAAATTTTGCGGTGCAGGAAAGAAACAGTTGATGTGGCAAGCATATTCCCTTCAACCCGTTCGACCCGTTCGGCAGGCTCAGAGTGACGTGGTGCAGGGTGACGTGCGAGGGAGGCACTTTGAACACGATGATACAAGTAGCAGGGCTATTGCATTGAACAGAGATGTTTCATTGAGCCTACCGAAGGGTATTCAAAACCTGGTACAAGAAACCATGCTAGCATTACTACCAGCTAAATCACACAAAGAATTCACCTTGCCAGCGTTGGTTCACAACGAAATTGAAGATGCTTACGATGAAATTGAACTATTAGGATTTCCTGTAAGCATGAGTGAGTTTGATTTACTGCAAACCAAGTACAGGGGAGATGTGTTAGCCAATGATCTCAGTAAATATTTGGATCAAACCATTAGAATAGTTGGCAATTATGTAACTACCAAATCTGTTAAAACCATACGCGGCGATTACATGGCTTTTGGTACTTTTTACGATGAGGAAAGCAACTTTTTTGATACTACTCATTTTGCTCAAAGTCTCCAAAAATTTCCTTTCGCTGGCAGAGGTGTTTATCTATTAGAAGGAAAAGTAGTGCAGGAGTTTAATTTCTATTCTCTAGAAGTGCTTAAAATGGCCAAACTAGCTACGCAACCTGATCCTAGGTACTAAATTAAGCTTAAGAGCCTTCTTTACAATCAATAATTATGATAATCGGCGCGTATTTGTAATATTTTTTTCTGTTATTGCCTCTCAAAATAATTTAGAAATGAAAAAAATATCCGTTTTAAGTTTAGCTTCATTGATGTTTTTTGGTGCTTGCGCAAGTTCAAAAAGCAAGAAAAAACCTGCAGCAGGTGCCACCACAGCTGCAAAAACTGTAACCATTGCAGAGAAAACTAAATCTTCTAAGAAGTTAAGCGGACTATTTCCTTTATACCAAGACAGCGCAACAGGCAACGTAATGATGCTACTTAAAAAGGATCAATTGGAAAAAGAGTACATTTATTTCTCCTATACCGTTGATGGCGTTGTGGCTGCTGGTCATTTCAGAGGAAGCTTTAGAGACAATAAACTCTTTACAATCAAACGTTATTACGATAGAATAGAATTTACAGTAATGAATACTGGCTATTATTTTGACCCAACAAATCCTGTTAGCAAAGCTGCCAAAGCCAATATTAGCAATGCCATTTTAAGTAGCCAGAAAATTGTTGCCGAAGATGCAAAAAAAGGCGAAATTCTAATTGATGCAAGCGCCTTATTTTTAAGCGAAAACCTCCAACAAATAAAGCCTTCAGCAACGCCTGGCTCTATGGGATTTCAATTAGGTTCACTCAGCAAGGATAAAACCAAATTTGTAAGCTTGCGCAATTATGAGAAAAACACCGATGTAATTGTAGAGTATGTTTATGACAATCCAGCTCCAGTGTTTGGCGGTGGTAAAGAAGTAACGGATGAACGTGCGGTAAGTATTACTGTTCAACATACCTTAATCGAAGCGCCAAAAAACAATTTCAAACCTAGATTTGACGACCCTCGTATTGGTTATTTTTCTGAGCAAGTAGAAGACATGACCACTACAAAAGCTGTAGCCTACAGAGATTTAATTCACCGTTGGAACCTTGAAAAGAAAGACAGCAGCGCTGCCATATCTGAACCTATTGAACCAATTGTTTGGTGGATCGAAAATACTACTCCATTAGAGTTTAGAGCAACCATTAAAGAAGCGGGAGAGAAGTGGAATTTGGCTTTTGAAAAGGCTGGATTTAAGAATGCAGTTATTATCAAGCAACAACCAGATACCGCTGATTGGGATGCTGGTGATATTAGGTATAATGTTTTGCGCTGGACTAGCTCGCCTCAACCACCATTTGGCGGATATGGTCCAAGTTTTGTTGACCCTAGAACTGGCGAAATATTAGGTGCAGATATCATGTTCGAATATATTTTTGTAACCAACAGATTGCGTCAAGAAAAATTATTTGTAGGCGATCAACAATCAAATATTGGGTTCAAACCGAATTTTCATAATTTTTGTGATGCCAACGACAACCTACATCAAACGGCCTTATTTGGCTCACAGGTATTGGATGTACAAGGTATTGGTGAAATTGAAAAACGCGATTACATGAAGCAATCTCTTTACTATTTAGTATTGCATGAGATGGGTCATACCATGGGTTTGAACCACAACATGAAAGCGAGTCAGATGTTAAAACCCAACCAAATTCACAATAAAACTATTACCAGAGAAATTGGATTGATAGGCTCTGTGATGGATTATCCTGCTGCTAATGTATCTTTAGACAAAAGTAAACAAGGAGATTATTTTACAACGCGTCCTGGTCCTTACGACCTTTGGGCCATTGAGTTTGGTTACGCTTCTTCATTAAAGGATGAGAGCCAAGAATCTGCCCGCATGCTTAGTTTACTTTCCAAAGCAAATGATTCCTTGTTAATATTTGGCAATGATGCAGACGACATGCGTGGGGTAGGAAGCGGTATTGACCCCAGGGTAAATGTGAACGACCTAAGTGGCGATGCATTATCGTACAGCGTTGAAAGAATTCAATTAAGTCAGCAACTATTTGGTAAATTAAAACAAAAATACAGCACATCAAACCAAAGCTATCAAGAGTTAAAACAAGCTTATGGCGTGGTTCAAAACGAATATTTCCAAGCAACCAATGTTGTGGTAAAATATATAGGAGGTATATATGTAAATAGAGCATTTGTTGGTCAGCCTGGCGAAGGAAAAGCCTATATTCCTGTATCTTTATCAGATCAAAAGAAGGCCATGAATACTTTGTCGCAATATGCTTTTGCAGCCAATTCTTATGGTGTTCAAACAGATTTATACCCTTATTTACAAAGTCAACGAAGAGGTTTTAATTTCTTTGGAACCAATGAGGACCCCAAAATAAATGATAGGGTATTGGGTTATCAAAAAACGCTATTAGCTCACCTAACCAATGCAACAGTATTAAAGCGCTTAAGTGATTCTAGGATGTATGGAAATACCTATTCTGTGGTGATGATGATGACAGACTTAACCAATGCTGTTTTTAAAGGCGATAATGGTGCAGTTCCTACTTTTAGGTACAACCTTCAAGCTGCCTATGTTGATAGGTTATTAGGAATTGTAAATAGTAATTTTTATGATGGTGTTTCCCAGGCTGCTGCCTTATCGCAACTAAAAGCTATTGAAAAGATGCCAGCAGGAGCGAACGACGAAGCCAAAGCCCACAGCTTATTGCTGAACCAAAAAATTAAGCAGGGATTAGAGAAGTAAAATTCTTTATTCCTTAATTATTTTATAACAGATTTTCTCTCCTTCAGCATTATACAGTAGCATAAAATAAATGCCAGACTGAATTGAACTTAAATTGATTTGTTCGATTGAGTTAGCATTTGTTTTATATACCAGTTTGCCAGTGATATCAATTACTTCAATGGAATTTATTGAAAGCTTATCGCTAGTTTCAATATTGAATATGCCATAAGAAGGATTAGGATAAACCTTTATTTGTTGTTTTTTTATTGTGTTAGAATTTGGGGTCAATCCAAGTGGATTATTACTACATGATGGGAAATTACCAGTTGCATACCATTGTTTAACCTTTAAAACATCCGAGTTTAAGCCATCAAGTATTACACTTTTTTGATTACTTTTACTTGGTGAATAAACAACTGCTATTTCAAGTTCTTGTTCTTCTCCTGGCTTCAGTGTAATGTTTTTTGTGGTTAATAAAAAACTCTTGTAACCCTTTGAAATATTTGCACTTTCTTCGGTCCATTCTGGCCTATTTAAAAGATCATTAGTTGAAGGGTACATCCAAATATTTTGTGAGTCATTTCCAATATTTCCATCGCCACCATAGGTAATCTTTTTGCCACCTTTCCACCTTCCTTGCAGGTAGTTATAATAATGTTCTGGCCTAGAAGGATTGCCAGTACTTGAAAAATCATTTCTATAACTTACCATTCTTTCTGGCCCTGTTAAATTTCCTAGGCTATCTTTAAATCCCTTTAACATCACTACTGCACAAGCAGGTAATTCGCTTCTAAATCCATTTAACCCTGTATCAATGGTATCTCCATTATACCAGAAGCCATAGCCATCTTTTGGGTTTGAACCTACTCTATCATTTAGGTAATTTCCTAAAGAGCAATCTATCCAAAATCCAGCAACAAAATCATTATAAATTCGAGTACTTCGATTAATAATTTTATACTTAATAAAGAAGGTGTTGTTTATAGCTCTATCCTTGCTTGAGTCATTAATTTTATCACAAACATAGGCATAGGCGTTTGAATGAACCTCTATTCCAATTGGCCGCCCTTCTGATTCGCTATGATTTTTAATACTATCATTAAAAATCCAAAAATGATTTTGTTGTCCTTTTATATCAGGATAATCGCCTAGATTTGGTTCATACTTTCTATTTTTATTAACATCTATAAATGGCGCCAAATGGGTTGCATACCCATTCAAAGAATCGCCATGGGCTGGCCATTCTAAAATTGATTTCGGAATTATATATCCTGGTTTATTAAAATTTAGTTTGAAATCATCGATTACTCGTTCTTCAGCTTTCCATGATTGGCCATACTTTAACCTAGATTCCAAATTAGTTGAGGCAGTTCCAATTTTTAGGGGCCCTTGACCATAATCTATGCCGCTTTGCCTGTAGGTTCCTGCTGCTAAATACAAATTATTGTCACTTATTCCGCCCATCCAAATGGCTGCTGCATAACTTAGTCTATTGCATTTGGAGGTGCTAGAAGAAAAATTTTGGGAACTTTCATTATCAAATATAAACATGTCTCCCTTAATTGCTAATGGCACTTTCAGATTATTGATATTCAGTCGCGCATAAATTTCTTTGGTATAACCATCTGTATTGGTATCTATTATATTTAAAGCAAAATAATAAGTGCTGTCTTCCTGAAAGATTTTTGGATTGTAAACAGTTACCGGTAAACTGTAATTTGAGGAAAATATATAGCTGCCTTTATGTTCTGTAACATAGATATTGGCGTTATTAGCATTAAAATTCTTGAAAAACATATTTTCAATTTTAGTCCCATCTATTTTTAGCCAAGCAAAATAAGTACCGTAAGGACCAGAAATATTTGATGGAAAACAAATCTTATTTCCTTGATTAAATATTTGATTGAAGTTGCCTGTTGGTAATAAATTAGAGTTGCACAAACCAACTTCAGATAGTAAATTTAAGAAACGCTCTTGGTTTAAATGAAATAGTCCAACTTGATAATCGTACCTTGAAATCCCAGAGAAACCTGTTAAAGGGCGATAATTTGTTCCAGCCCAAACCTCACCATTAGGTAAAACCTTTATTGATTTTATAGTATCTGTCCAAAATTCAGAATTTTTTCGATCATAAACTTTGCTTTCATTTTTATTTGGATCAAATCGAACAACTCCTATATCGGTTCCTAACCAAAAAACGCCCTTTGAATCAACATCAATTGCGAATATTTTATGAGTTGGCAAAGTTGAATTTGATTTATTATAGATAATCCAACTATTGATTAAGTTATTATTTATACAAACATGAACGCCATTTGTGGTTGCCATGTAATAAATATTGCCCCTAATAATGAAATTATTAACCGTGTCGGTATTTGTTTTTTTTAAACTAAAAACATCCCAATTATTCCCCGTTTTTTTTATCAATCCCTTGTCTGAACCAAGCCAAAGCGAGTTGTTATTAAATGTAATTGAGGTTAGAAATGTTGTCACGGGGCCACCCAAACTATCTAATCTAATTTTCCTCCAGATACTATCAGATCCAAATGTTACTAATCCTAATTTGGATGGGTAATATTTATTTCCAATATACAATCCAGCATAACTTAACCAAATTCTGCCAGTATCATCCACTGCAATGCCTGTATGGCCTCTTCTATCAATAAAAGAATATTGGCTCATATTTGGCAATTCTTGGTAACCACTCTGACCAAATGCGCAAAGCACATTTAAACATAAGAGAATGTTGGTAATTAGGTATTTCATAAGGATTTGTTTTTTATGAGTCATAATTAAGTTTCCCAAAGTTGCACGTTTAAATTATAAGCAATATGCCTAAAAATTAAGCAGGGTTTAGAGTATTAGAGGTTACTTACATAAAAAATTACTTATAATAATAAAGATTCTTTCAATTACTTTTCTTTTATCTCAATAAATTTAATTATTTAATTCAATAAAAATATTTAATTAACACAATTGTAATAATCACTATTTAAGGTGTTTACACAAAAATACGATTCAATTGGTCGGTTTCGCTCAAATCGACCGTACATTTGCATTCCATTTTTTTTGCTTATTAGCCTTAAAACTGTCCCAATCAGTTTTTGGTTCGAACCAAATGAAATGTATTAATTAACCATACATACAATGAAATTATCACAGTTTAAATTTGCCTTTAACGAAGCCCTCATAGCCAAACACCCAACCGATGCCAGAGATGAATCGAAATTAATGGTTATCAATAGAGAAAAGGGCAAAATAGAACACAAGAAATTTTCTGATATTTTAGGAATGTTCAACGACAGAGATGTAATGGTGCTTAACAATACCAAAGTATTTCCTGCGCGTTTGTATGGTAGCAAAGAAAAAACAGGCGCCAAAATTGAGGTGTTTTTGTTGCGCGAATTGAACAAAGAAATGAAGCTTTGGGATGTTTTGGTTGATCCAGCGCGTAAAATTAGGGTTGGTAATAAATTGTATTTTGGCAATGATGATTTAGTTGCTGAAGTTGTGGACAATACAACCAGTAGAGGTAGAACCATTCGCTTTTTGTTTGATGGTACCGACGAAGAATTGCGCAAGCTAATTGATAAACTAGGGGAGATGCCACTTCCAAAATACATGGATAGAGATGTGGAGAAAAACGATAAAGAGCGTTTCAATACAATTTTCGCTAAAAATGTAGGTGCTGTTATTCCGCCAACTGCTGGTTTACATTTTAGCAGAGAACTAATGATGCGCCTTGAGATCAAAGGTGTTCGTTTTCCAGAGTTAACGCTTCATAATGGCTTGGGTTCATTCCGTACTGTTGAAGTAGAAGATTTAACTAAGCATAAGATGGATTCTGAATATTATGATATTCCGGTTGAAACTACCCAGGTTGTTAATAATGCCATTGATGAAAAAAGAAAAATAGTTGCAGTTGGAAATTCGGTAATGCGTGCTTTAGAATCTGCTGTTTCTTCTTCGGATAGGTTGAATCCACTGAGCGGTTGGACAGATAAATTCCTTTTTCCGCCACATGATTTTAAAATAGCCAATGTGCTTATTTCTAATTTCCATCCGCCAGAATCTACTTTATTAATGGCTTCTGCAGCATTTGGTGGATTTGAATTAATGGAAGAAGCATACAATGAAGCCGTAAAAAAGAAATACCGTTTCTTGGCTTATGGCGATGCCATGATCATTATTTAGGTAAATTTTTCATCTTTTTTTATGAACCAATACGCCCTTATTGTAGCTGGTGGCAGAGGTTTAAGAATGGGTTTGGAGCTGCCAAAGCAATTCATGGAACTCAATGGCCTACCTGTTTTAATGCATACGCTTCAGGCTTTTCATGCAATTGAAAATATTTCTATAGTGCTTGTATTACCAGAAGACCAATTTGTTTTTTGGAAACAATTGTGCGCTAAACATAATTTCAAAATCCCACATCAATTGGTTTTAGGCGGGCATACCAGGTTTGAATCTGTTCGAAATGGATTGCAAGTGATTAGCGACCGGGAATCTTTGGTTGCCATTCACGATGGTGTGCGGCCACTAATTTCAAGTAAGGTAATAAATGAATGCTTTAAGGTAGCAGAAATTAAAGGCAATTCCGTTGCAGTAGTTGCTTTAAAGGATTCAATAAGAAAGCAAGAATTAATTGGCAATCACAGCGTAAATAGGGCTAATTATTATTTGGTTCAAACACCACAAACATTTAATTGCGGTTTGATCCAAGATGCTTATGCAAAAGCTACCCATGATAACTTTACTGATGATGCTAGTGTGCTTGAAGAGGCAGGAGGGGAGATAAATATGGTGGCTGGAAGTTATAAGAATATTAAAATAACAACACCAGAAGACATGCTTATTGCAAATGCTTTTTTAGCTGTAAATTAAAAGATGCCTTTTGCCAATAGATAAGGCACTATCAACCATAGTAAGCCTTTAATAAGGAAGAAAACAAAACCCATTAAGCCCATTCTTCTAAACCAAAATTTAAATGTATTTCTACCTTTAATGCTCACAGGGCATTCCAATGGTTTATCTTGAATTTTTTTGCTGGTTTCCATCGCTTTAGTAACACTACAAAAATAGTTTTGTTTTTGGGTTCACCAAACCTGACAATTTAAATAGACAAAAAGTTTACCCAATTAACCCTATTTCTTTGTAAATCGATAGATTATTACCTGGCTCTTGCTGATATCATAATTACGGACAATGGCCAACTCATTGCCATTTGCATCCAAATCAAAACCCAATACATCACAATTTTGCATTTCGCAATAAGGTTTTAAAATAGCATTCATTTGCAGTTTTTTAATTCTGCTGTACAGGTTGTCATTGTCAACACAATAATTATCTAAATTCAATGCTTCATAATTCCCCATTTGAACCTCGTTAAAAATAGTCGTTCCTTGAGAATCAAAGATGGTCATTTGGTTAATTGATTCCTCCTGCACATTTGCTCCTCCTCTCTTTACATTGGTGATAACTTGAGTCCCTTTATGATATATTACAGGTGGCGCTGGCACTGATAATTCATCATTTTGAACCAACTTATATTTATCATTATTAATTATCTCGAATTCCTTGTGCCAAAACAAATTCATCACACTTGAGTTTGAGTTCATTCCATAATTGGCAACCATAAAGCCATTTTTTCCATTTTTTTGGATCAAACAGCTAACAACAAAACTTTTCAATGCTGGATTTAAACTAAAGGATGCCGCTTTCCCAAGCATTCGCACATTAGGCATTAAAAAATTATCTAAAAGTAATTCCCTAAACAATTGAAAATCCTCATCATAAAAGGCAATATGATAAGCAATGGCATTGGGATTGTATTCAGAATTTGCGCCTTTTCTAGCTAAAATATAATACCCCATACTTTCACCTACCATAGACCACTGCCCAACAAAATTCATTTTCTCCAATGGATTTGCGCTTGGAAGCATGATATCAACCTCGGTAAGTATGCTCTCCTGACCATTTAATAGATTAATAGTAAAAACATGCAATTGATCAAGACCATCGTAAACCTCAAAGATCATTATTCCTTGAGCAGTAAAATGAATTTCACTCACTAAATCTTGGTTTAAACCGATGCTTTCTAGGTCGATTTTTTTATTGGCAACTTCCCTTCCAGTAAAATCCATTACCTTAACTTGGTATTTTGTATTTAATCTATCCACTAAGAATAAATTATTTTTTGTTGCATAAACAGTTAAAATACCGCTAGTATTTACCTTGAAATTGGCGCGTTTTGTTAGGTCTTTGCTGTAATAAAATAAACTATTCTGAACTGTTGCATTTGAACCCAACGCCTCATCTCTGTCTTTAAATTTATTAAATAATAAAACAAAACCTTGGTCCCCTAGGTTGAAATATTGATTACAATAACCACCTGCAGACTGTTTATCCAGTATAATTTTTGATTGAGAATATGATGAAAGGGAGTTGCCTAGTAATATAAATGAGATGAAAATATATATTTTATTTAGATTCATAGTTATGGCAAGATTGATGATATC